>JBDTWC010000487.1:0-3365 GCA_040006875.1 Acidobacteriota bacterium
CGGTGCTTCGCGCAACACGCGCCGGCCCGACCTCGTGCCCGGCGTCGGCCCGTTCATCAAGGATGGCGGCCTGCTCTATCTCAATCCGGCCGCATTCGCTACGCCTGCGCCTGGCACCTTCGGCAACCTGGAGCGCAACGCACTCCACGGGCCGATGTTCAAGCAGGCGGATCTGTTCTTTGCCAAGCACTTCAGTCTGGGCGGTCGCCGGGACGCCGAGTTCCGGGCCGAGATCTTCAACTTGTTCGACACGGTGAACTTCGCCAACCCGGTGGGCACGCTGCCCCAGGCGATTCCCACGGCCGCGCTGTCGGAAGCCAACCGCCTGCAGCCCGGCCAGCCGTACACCGCGGCCGCAGCGGGCTCGTTCGGTCGGCTGAGCAGCACCGTGGGCCGCACGGTGGGTCTCGGCACGCCGCGCCAGGTGCAGCTGGCCTTCCGCATCAGCTTCTAGCGTCCATCCGACCTGGCCGGCACGATCAACGCGAAGGGCGCCTCCCCGGTGGGAGGCGCCCTTGGTCCGTTTGCGGCCGCGCCTGATGCCACTTGGCGATGCAGCGGCGTGATGCGCGGATAGAATGGCGCGCACATGTCCGCTGGCGCCCCTTCGATCCGCACAGGCCGCCTGGCCGGACTCGTACTGCTCTTTCTGTTCGTGACCCTGCTTGTGCCCCGGCCCGAGGCGGTCACGCCACAAGGCTGGCGCACCTTCGGCATCTTCATCTGCGTGATCGCCGGGATGGCCGTGCAGCCGATGCCCGGCGCCGCGCTCGTGGTCATCGGCCTCACCGCGATGACCGCCAACGGCATCCCCATGCGCGAGGCTCTGGGCGGCTTCGGCGAGCCCTCGGTGTGGCTGGTGCTGGCGGCGATGCTCATGGCGCGCGCGCTGCTCGACTCAGGACTCGCCCGCCGCCTGGCGCTGCTCTTCATCCGCCGCTTCGGGCACAGCTCGCTCGGCATCGCCTACGCCCTGGTGATGACCGATGTGACGCTGGCTACGGGCGTGCCGTCGATCACGGCGCGGTCGGCGGGGATGGTGCTGCCGGTGGGCCGCAGCATCGCGGAGCTGTTCGGTTCGACGCCCGGCCCGACGGCCCCGCGCCTGGGCCGATACCTCCTCGCCACGATGTATCAAGGATCGGCGATCGCGTGCGCCATGTTCCTGACGGGACAGGCGAGCAACCTGCTCGCCGCCGGCCTGGCCGCGAAACTGGCTCACGTAGACGTGACCTGGTCCGGGTGGTTCGTAGCCGCCGTCGTACCGGGCCTGGTGTCGTGTCTGGCCGTACCCTGGGTCGTCTACCGGGTGCTGCCGCCCGAGGTGAAACGCACGCCCGAGGCCACCGCCTTCGCCGCCACCGAGCTGACCGCGATGGGGCGCGTGGGCCGCACGGAAGGCATCACGCTCGCCGTCTTCGCTGCGGTCGGCCTGCTGTGGCTGACCACGAGCTGGCACCGCCTCGACGTGACCTTCGTGGCCCTCGCCGGCCTGTCGGTGATGATGGTGTCCGGCACGTTGCGCTGGGAGTCGATCATCGCCGAGCGCTCGGCGTGGGACGTGTTCATCTGGTACGGCGGCCTGCTCAAGATGGGCGAGCTCCTGAACGCCACCGGGGTGACGACGGTGTTCGCCACGGCGGTGGGGGCGCTGCTCGGCGGGATCGGCTGGTTCAGCGTGCTGGTGCTGGTGCTGCTGCTGTTCTTCGTGACGCACTACCTCTTCGCCAGCATCACCGCCCACATGCTGGCCCTCTTTCCGCCCTTCGTCACCTTGCTCATCAGCGTGGGCGTGCCGCCGAAGCTGGCCGTGTACAGCTTGATGTGCCTGGCCAACCTGCCCGCCGGCCTCACCCACTACGGCACGACCACCGGGCCGATCCTGTTCAGTCAGGGCTACGTCACCATGGCGGAATGGTGGCGCGCGGGCGCGATCGTCGGCGCCGTCAACCTCGCGATCTGGCTGGTCGTGGGCCTGGCCTGGTGGCGAGTGCTCGGTTTCTGGTAGAGCGCGCCGTTGGCGTCGGCGCGCGCGCGCACTACACTCTGACGTGATGCGGGACACACTTGCCCTGATCCTGGGCGGCGGCCAAGGCAGTCGCCTCTTCCCTCTGACGCAACATCGCTCGAAGCCGGCGGTGCCGATCGGTGGCAAGTATCGGCTGATCGACGTGCCGATCAGCAATTGTCTGCACGCCGACCTGCGCCGCATCTTCGTGCTGACGCAGTTCAACTCGGCGTCGCTCAATCGCCACGTGGCCGGCGCCTATCGCATGGACACGTTCTCGAACGGCTTTGTCGAGATCCTGGCCGCCGAGCAGACACCCGATAGCACGGCGTGGTTCCAGGGCACCGCCGACGCCGTGCGTAAAGCGGCCCGGCACTTCGCCCAGTACGACGCCGACTACTACCTGATCCTGGCCGGCGATCACCTGTATCGCATGGACTACGCGCAGATGCTCGACGCGCACGTCGACCGCCAGGCCGATGTCACGATCGCGGCCTTGCCCGTCGACGCTGCCGAGGCTACCGGCATGGGCATCTTCACCTTCGACTGGCGCGGCGCCATCGAGCAGTTCGAGGAGAAGCCGAATCTCGAACGGCTGGCGGCGATCGGCCGCAGCGCCCCGGCCGGTTCGACCTTCATGCAGCTCGAGGACGAGAAGCCGTTTGTGGCCTCGATGGGCATCTACGTGTTCACGCGCAAGGTGCTGTTCGAGCTGCTCGAACACGCGGGCGGCATCGACTTCGGCCGTCAGCTGATTCCCGCCGCACTCGAGAAATACCGCGTGGTCGCGCACCTGCACCAGGACTACTGGGCCGACGTCGGCACGGTGGAGTCGTTCTACAACGCCAACATCATGCTCACGGCGCCGGGCGCGCCGTTCAGCTTCTACGACCACCGGCGGCCGATCTACACGCATGCGCGCTTCCTGCCGCCGTCGCGAGTCACCCACAGCATGCTCGAACGCACGCTGCTGGCCGAGGGCTGCTACGTGGACGACGCCGTGATTCAAGACTCGGTGGTCGGCATCCGCACCACCATCGCCGCCGGCGCCACGGTGCGCCGCTCGGTGCTGCTCGGCGCCGACTCCTACGACGCGCCGACGCATGGTCACGCCAGCGGCGTCGCCCTGGGCATCGGCCCGGGCGTGGAACTGGATCGCGTGATCGTGGACAAGAACGCGCGTATCGGCGCCGGGTCCAGGCTCGTCAACGCGGAGGGGCTGCGTCATGCCGACGGGCCGAACTACCACATCCGGGAAGGCATCCTGATCGTACCGAAGGACGCGGTGATCGCGCCTGGCACGGTGGTCTGAGGTCAGGCGGAGCTGCACGTCGTGGAAGTAACCGGGAATTAACGG
>JBDTWC010000488.1:0-3362 GCA_040006875.1 Acidobacteriota bacterium
ACGCTGATGCCGGTCTGGTTGCCGGGCACCGGCAGTTGCGCCACGGCCGAGGAGAAGCCGGGGGTTACGCCCGCCACCAGCAGGTAGCTGCTCACGACGCCGCCCGAGGCCGGTGCCGTCCATGAGAACGAGGCGGTGCTGCCCGCCACCAGGCGCGCGAGGTTGGTCGGACTGCCGGGCGCCGGCACCACGCCGGGCACGCTGACGACGACGCTGTTCGACTCGGTACCGCCGCCGGAAGCGTTGGTGCCCTGCACCGACAACTGGTAGGTGCCATTGGGCGCATTCGGCACCACGAACGAAAGCACGTTGCCGACGGCGATCGGCGCCAGGAGCAGCGGGCCGCCGAGCGCGCGCGCGAGCAGGTTGTAGCCGGTCGTCGCGGTGCCGCTGACCGGCGCAGCCCACGACATGCTCAGCGTGGTGCCGTCAGCCGAGGCGTTGAACGACAGCGGAATGCCGGGCGTGGCGCCGCCGCCAGCCAGGGCCAGCCGCGCGGCATTGACGTTGATGAACGGATGGACGCGCCCACCAGCGCCGCTGCGCGTGTCGGCGAGGCCGGTCCCAGTGCCGGCGAGCGCGGCCAGAATAGCCGTGACGCTCGCGGTGGGCGCCGCCTGCTTCAGGATGGCCCACGTACCGGCCACATGAGGCGTGGCCATCGAGGTGCCGTTGAAGCTCGAGTAGCCGCCGCCGGGCACCGACGAGATGATGTTGCTGCCGGGCGCCAGCAGCGACAGGAACGGTGCCTCGTTGCTGAACGACGACACCGCCACCGGTGCGACGTCAGTCGTCGAGCCCACACTGACCGCAGTGGAGATGCAGCCGGGCGAGCTCATCGTGCCGGTGGCGCTGTTGTTGCCGGAAGCAATCACGGTGGCCACGCCAACCGAGCGAAGGTTGTCGATGGCCGCCTTGCGGGCCGTGTTGACCGAATCACAGAAGGCGTTGTACTGAGTGGAACCGCCCAGGCTCATGTTCACCGACGCGATGTGGGCACCCGCGCTGGCCAGCTCGAACACGCGGTTCAGCGCGTTGATCTGGTCGCTCGTGGCGGCCAGCGCGCACGGCGAAGAACCGCCGCAGTAGGAGGAGCCATCGAACCGCGAGAAGACCTGAATCGCAAGCAGGGTGGCGCCCGGCGCCACGCCGCTCGCTCCGCCAGGCGCGTTCACGCCAGCCACGATGCCGCCGACGTGGGTGCCGTGGTCGCAACCCTCGATGCTCAGGCTGCAGTTCACGCCGCTGCCGACGGCCGTGGACGCCAGCGCGCCGCCGGGGCACACCGACGTGGCGCCGCTCGTGCCGCCGGAATAGCAGGCCTCCGACACGACCTTGCCGGTCAGGAACGGGTGTGTCTTGTCCACGCCGGTGTCGAGAATGGCCACCGTCCAGCCCGCGCCGGTGGCACCCGCCGTCCACGCCGCAGGAGCGTTCACGAGGGGCACGCTCTGGGCGAGAAACGGTGCGTCGAGCCCGTTCTCTTCGATGCTGGTCACGCCCGGCATACTGGCGAGCGCGTCGAGGCCCTCTTTCGACACGGTGGCCGTGAAGAACGGGATGTAGTCGAAGCGCGTGCCCACGGTGACGCCGGCGGCCGCGGCCCGGTTCATCACGTCGGCGAGCGCGTTGTCGATGGCGCTGCGCTGATCGGCCACCGCATCAGGGCTGGCCAGATTGCCCTCGGGCACGAACGCGGCTTGCACGCCGACGATGACGTTTGCTGCACCGGCGGTGGCGGCCCGGTCGGCCAGCGCCGCCGAGACACTGACGCGTGATTGCGTGCGCGGGGCGGTGCTGCCCAGCGTGATGGCCAGAGCGAGGATCGCGAAAGTAAGTAGGTGTCTCTTCATGGGGTACCAGAAGCTGGGGGGTCCGAGGCGGAATGGAGCGGCCCGTTATTTGTACAAGCGAAATCCCCGCGCGCAAGGGGCCACGGCACATTTTCCGCCACACGGCTGAGGCAGTTGCCCGCCGCTGCCCCGGACTGCCACGTGGCTCGGGCTCGGTGATACGCTGCCCGGTCTCCTGGAGACTTCATGAACCGACGACGTATCAGCTCGGGATCGACCTTCGAAGAACAGATCGGCTACTCACGCGCGATCGTCGCCGGCGACTTCGTGTTCGTGTCGGGCACGACCGGCTTCGACTACGCGAAGATGACCATCGCCGACGACCTGATCGAGCAGACCGAGCAGTGCTTCAAGAACATCGACGCGGCATTGCACGAGGCCGGGTCGAGCCTGGCCGACGTGGTGCGCGTCACCTACATCCTGCCCGATGGCGCCCTGTTCGCGCAGTGCTGGCCGGTGCTCCGCAAGTACCTCGGCGAGGTGCGACCAGCGGCCACGATGATCTCGGCGGGCCTGGCCGACGCGCGCATGAAGATCGAGATCGAGGTCACGGCACTGAAGCGCCAGGCCGACTGACCGCCCGGCGGCCGCGCGATCAGTCGTCGAGCGACTCGGCCCGCATCCGCATGGCGCGCAGCGACGCGTGCCAGTTGGTGCGCACCCAGCCGGCGGCCCACAGCGCCACCTGGGCGATCGCCATCACCGCGATCGCGCCGCCAAGGAACGAGGAGCCGCCCGGCGTGCCCATCTCGTCGCCCACCATGACGTAGAGCAGCAGTGCGGGCGCGGCGACGCGCAAGACGTGACGCAGCCACCGGTACGGCGCAAACGTGCCGAGCCGCTGCTCGATACGCATACCGAGTACGAAGACCACGAGGGCCGGCGCGGCGGTGAGCCCGGCGTAGGCCAGGCCCGACAGGCCCATCCCGTCGGCGATCTGCTCACCCACGAAGGCGACGGCGAGTGCGGCCCCCGTGAGCAGCGGGTAGAGCCACGGCATCAGGGCCAGGCCGATGAGGGCGACCATGAACGTGGCGTGGCCGGCGTGTTGGTACTGACCTGGGGGACCATCGTCTTCCCAGATCTGATCGGGCTGCGCGAACTCGCCCGCGAGAGGGTTGCGAACGTATGGCATGGGGGAACCGGCATCAGAATAGCCGTTCCGGCGAGCCGTCAGGCCATCCGTATTGACTGCCGTGCTGCGCGAGCTCACGCCGCAAATTCGTCGACCTGGCGGTGACGCGGCGCGGCCGGCGCGGTATCGTGTGTCATGCGCGGCGCACAGGCACCGCCAGAGGTCGCCAATGCACACCACGACTCGCGTCCGCATACTGGTTTCGTCGGTCGTCACGGCGTGCGCGGCCGTGGCCATCACGCTCGGGGCCGCCAGTGAACCCGGTGGCCAAAGCGGCGCCGCTGCGACTACCGCCAAGGCGTACTACCTGGCCAACGCTGGCGTGCTCGTCACCCACGGCGATACCAAGGTGGTGTTCGATCCGCTGTTCCGCA
>JBDTWC010000489.1:0-3357 GCA_040006875.1 Acidobacteriota bacterium
GGGGCGCGGATCGACGGCCTGCTCGAGCAGGTGCAGGCGCTGTCGGCCGGAGCGGTGTGGGCCGGCGAAGAGCTCGTGCTGCCGGGGGCGGCGTCGCAGCGGCCGCAGCTGCTGGACGTCGTACGGCAAGCCGGCGCCGAGATCCTGGCCCTGACCGCCGAAGAAGGCCGCCTCGACGCGTTCTATCGCGAGCTCGTGGCCCAGGGCCGGACATGATGAGGGCCGGCCACCTCGCATTGTGGTGCCTGCTGGCGGGCGGCTGTGCCGCCGGCTCACTGGCGCCGGTGCCGATTGCCGCGGGCGATGTCTGTGCCAACTGCCGCATGGCGGTCGTATCAGCCAGCACCGCCGCTCAGATCGTGGCCCCTGGCGAGGAGCCGGTGATCTTCGACGAGATCGGCTGCCTGCGCGACTATCTCGCCGCTACCCCGATGGCGGCGGATGCGGTGGCCTACGTGACCGACCACCGCACGGGCCAATGGGTGCCGGCGACGGAGGCCGTGTTCACGCGGACACGGACGGCGACGCCGATGAGTTCTGGTCTGCTCGCGCATGCCAACGCGGCCTCGCGCGATGCCGATGACGCCGCCCGGGACGGAAGCCCGGTATCACCGCTGCAGATTCTTCACGGCGAAGTCAGGAAGGCGCGATGACGTCGACCGCGAACGTGCTCTGGTTGTGCGCTCGCTACGAGCTGCTGCTGGCGGTGAGGTCGCGTTGGTTGCAGTCGTTCGCGGTGGTCTTTGCCGGCCTCACGTTGGCGGTGGCCGGGTCGGGCTATGTCCTGTCGGGTGGCCACGGCGTGCAGGACTTCGCGCGGACGGCGGTATCGCTCGTGCAGATCGTCCTGCTGCTCGTGCCGCTCGCGGCGCTGGTCTTCGGCGGACTCGCGCTCACGTCGGATCAGGGTGCGGCGGAGCTGCTGTATGCACAGCCCGTGAGTCGCGGCGCGCTGCTGGCCGGACGAGTGCTGGGCGTGTGGCTGGCGCTGGCGGCTGCGGAACTGCTCGGCTTTGGCATCGCCGGCCTGGTCGTGCAGTCGCAGGCCGGACTCGAAGGCCTCGGCCGCTACGCGGCGCTGGTCGCGACGGCGCTCGTGCTCACGGCCGTGTTCCTCTCGGTGGCGGCTCTGCTCGCCAGTAGCAATACCGGCCGCCGCACCCGCGTGCTGGCCTCGGCGCTGGTCGTGTGGTTCGTGTCCGTCGTGCTCTTCGATGTGGCGCTGCTCGGTGTGGCGTCGCTGCTGCGGTCGGGTTCGGCGTCGCGGCTGCTCATCTGGGCTACGCTCATCAATCCCGTCGATGCGGCGCGCACGGCGGCCCTGCTCGCCATCGAAGGCACCGCGGCCTTCGGTGCCGCTTCGCTTGCCCTGATGCGGTTCACCGGTGGAATGCCGATGGCGGCGGTCTATCTGCTGACGTCGCTCGGCCTGTGGATGGTCGTGCCGCTGGTACTGGCGATGCGACGGCTGTCCCGCGTCGATCTGTAGCGCGCCAGCGGCTACGACGCGGCGGCGTCCTCGAGTGCGGTGCGATCGAGGATCACGAAGCCGTCCTTGTCGGTGAGCAGCACGTTCTCGCTCTGCCAGCGGCTCATGATGCGAATGGCGGTTTCGACCGTGGTGCCAGTGAGGTCGGCGAGCTCCTGGCGCGAAAGCGCCATCGGCACCAGCGTACCGCCGCGGTCAGACCGGCCGATCTGATCAGCGAGCTTCAGGAAGAGGCGCGCAAACCGCGTCTCGACCCGCGCGCCTGTGAGCTCGGCGAGCCGACGCGTCAGCTCCATCAGGCGGATGGTGAGTCCCGACAGCAGTCCGCGCACGAGCTGCGGATGTTGTTCCAGCAGGGCGAAGAAGTCGCGCTGCCCGATGCGAACGCAGACCGTGTCCTCGAGTGCGAGTGCCGACGCGGGGAAGGGCGCGCCTTCATAGACGGCCACGGCCCCGATCGGGTCGCCGGGGCCGAAGATGTCGAGGATGAACTCCTTGCCCGCTGGCGTCGACTTGAAGACCTTCACCCGGCCTTCGGCCACAGCCAGAAAGGCATCAGTGGGGTCACCCTCCGCGAACAGCAAGCTGCCGCGCTTGTAGGGGACGAGGCGGGCGATGGCAGCGACGTGCCCGCGATCCTGCACCGACAGCCGGCGGAAGACCATGATATGGCGCAGCACGTCTTCTGATGCGGCTTCTGACACGCGCGCATGATAACGCACTAGGGAAAGCGATGCTCGAGGGCGAGTGCCCGTGGAAACAGCAGGTCGTTCTCGGCGACCACGTGAGCACGCACTTCGCGGTCGACCCGCGCCAACTCCGCGTAGCAGCGGCGCCACGCCTCGGATCCACCGGGCGGCACCTCGAAGCCGTTGGCAGCAGCGCGTAGTCGATCGAGGCCGAGCTCCAAGCGTCTGTGTTCGGATTCCATGAGCCGGATCGGATGGAGCAGCGTGGGGAACGGCAGCGGCGGGCGGGGCGCCCCGTCGCGGTCGGCCTGGGCCAAGGCGGCCAGTGCGGGAAACAGGATGGCCTCTTCCTTCGCCAGATGGCCCAGCAACTGGTTCGCAAGATCAGAGAAGGCGGCCCGTGCCTCCGCCAGGGACGGCGCGTCCTGCGCCTCGCGTGAGGCGAGCGCCCCGAGCCAACCGCGGACCAGCGGGACGGCGCCATGGAGGTAGGTGTGATGCCGCTCGATGATCGCGTCGCAGAGCTCGTCGAGCGGCGCGTCCTGGCGGTCCCAGCCAGCGTTCACCATCGCGGTTGGTCTGCTCCCGCAGTCGACGCTACCGGCGACGCCGTCAGGGCGGTATGACCGCCGTCATATCGGTCCGCAGGTGGGCGGCTGTGACCAGCGCGGTCTGGCCGGATCGGCGAACGCGCTGGCCTGGACCGACGTGCCGCGCCTACGCAGCCACGCCGAGACGACGTCGCGCATCTGCAGCAAGGGCTCGGCGCGATGCGGCTCGGCGGCTGCGGGAGCGAGAGCACTGGCGCGGGTGGCCAGGAAGTCGGACATGGCCACCGTCAGCCGCTCGTCGCCGCGAATCGGCTGGCCGCTGGTGCGCTCCACATCGGCCTGGTAGGCGCCGTTGCGGCAGGTGAGCTGCACGCGGATCCCCGACACGCCGAGCGAGCGCCCGCCGAAGCGCACGCGCCGCGGCTGCATCTGCGTGGTGAGCAGCTGGCGCAGCTCGGCGCCGGTGAGCGTGCGCCGCACCACCAGGTTGTCGAACGGGAAGACGTCGTAGGCGGCGCCGATCGTGACCGGTCCGGCCGGGATGTCAGTACGGAGGCCGCCGGGGCCGCCGGCGTAGCTGAGGCCGACGTCGCTTCCCGGCACCTGCTGGCGGAAAGCGTCGGCGAAC
>JBDTWC010000490.1:0-3356 GCA_040006875.1 Acidobacteriota bacterium
GGAATGGCTGGCCCAGAACAGGGCGCGCTGCACCTCCGACAGATTGGCCATGCCGGTCGAGATGACGACCGGCTTGCCGGTGGCGGCGGCCTTGCGAATGAGCCGTTCCCAGGTGATGTCGCCGCTGGCGATCTTGTAGGCGTCGATGCCGACCCGCTCGAGCAGGTCTACGGCGTCTTCCGAGAGCGGCGTCGCGAGCACGGCCAGGCCGCGCTCGCGAGCGCGGGCGACGACGCGCACATGGGCCGCCTCGTCGAGCTCGAAGCGGCGGAAGAAGTCGACCATCGACCCGGCCTCGAGGTGGGCCGGGGCGGGCGCGCCCGGCGCCACCAGCGCGCTGGCATCGAGCGTCTGCAGCTTGACCGCCGACGCGCCGGCCGCGGCGGCCGCATCGACCAGGTTGAGCGCGCGCTCCACCGAGCCGTCGTGGTTGAGGCCGATCTCGGCGATCACGAACAGCGGAGCGCCTTCGCCCGCCACTCGCGGGCCGATGCGCATCAGGGTCAGATCATGCGACATGAGAACTCCAGCGGGATTCGAGCAACTGACCGGCCGCGGTCGGTACGCCGTCGAGCGACGGCAGGATGAGATCGGCGAGGGCTTGCGCCGGATCGGGCCGGGCCTTGATCACCGCCGGCAGCCAGATCGTCTTCATGCCAACGGCATGGGCGCCGGCGATGTCGCAGCGCAGGTCGTCGCCGACAAACACCGTCTGTGCCGGGGTCACGCCGAGTGCGCGGCAGGCGGCGAGAAACGGCGCCGGTTCCGGCTTGCCGAGGCCGGTGCCATGTTCCGACGCGAGCACCACCGTGTCGACGAGCGACCGGAGGCCCAGAGCCTCGACCTTCCGCGCCTGGATGTCGGCCCGGCCGTTGGTGACGACCCCGACGCGCCAGTCCTGACGCAGGGCGGCGAGTAGTGCCAGCACCGGCCGCGACAGCCCGATGGCGGGTGGGTGCGTGTGGATGACGCCGATCAAGGTCGCCGCCGCGCCGGCAGGGAGCGCCATGCGGTCGGTCAGCACGTCTACTTCATGGCCGCGGTCGGTGCCGTAGGCAGCGATGAGCAGGTCGAGCGCGCGCGACGGGTCGTGACCCCAGGTGACATGGACATGCGCCGCCACGGCACGGAACCCGCTCATCAGGAACTGCTGTAGCGGGTAGAGCGTGTCGTCGAGATCGAACAGCAGCGCGCGTGGCTCACGCTGCATGGGTGACTCCGTGGAGCGCGGCGGCCCTGGCTTGCAAAGTGCGCAGCGACGCCGCGACCCGTCCGACGCCGTCGCCGTCGATGAGCGCAAAGCCGGTGGCGGCGAGATGACGGCGCGTGGCCGGCGCGGCCAGCAGACCCGCCGTTTTCTCGGCCACGCGCACCGCGGCCGCCTGATCGCACAACAGCCCGCCGTCGATGGCGGCGCCGAGCCGCTCGAGCGTGCCGACCGTGCCTTGCTGCGTGAACGTGACCGCAACCGCCACCAGAGGCACGCCGAGCGCGCAGGCCTCGTAGGCCGTCACACCACCGGCGACGATGGCGACGTCCGCGGCCGCAAGGGTGTCGGCGAGCAACTGCGGCGCGATCCAGTGCCCCGCCGCCAGCGCCGGCAGACGGCAACGCGAGACGAAGCCGCGCGCTACACGAATGTCGGCGCCCGGCACGAGTGCCGCAAGCGCCGCCACGAGCCTCGGCACCATCGTGAAGACGTGGGCGCCGCCGCCGAGCGCGATACACACGCGGCTCGCGCCGGGCACGCGGCGGGTGCGCCGACGCGCCTTGATGCCGGGATCGAGCATGGCGTAGGCCGGACCGAGGAGCTGCGCCGGATCAGTGCTCGGAGTGACGCCGACGCTGCCGTCGACGAGCAGGTCCGCGGCCACGCGCGGACGGCCGGCATCGTGAATCGTGCACACCGGCACGTCGAGGGCGCGCGCGCGGCGCACCCAGGCGGCGGCCGCCGGCGGTGACGGGTCGTCGACGACGAGTAGCGGCGACGGCCCGGCGTCGCGCAACGACAGCGCCTCCGGCAGCACCTCGCAGCCGAGCGAGCGAGCCGCGGACTTCGTGGCCGCGCTGCCCCGGATCCACACGCGCGGAGTCACGCCGAGGGCGCGCGCCAGCGAACGGCAGCGCACCAGGTGGCCAAAGCCCAGACGGGGTCCGGCCGCCGCACGGAAGACCACGGTCATGCCGGAAGTAATCGGCATCACCGCGTCCGTCCCACAATTGCGCAGTGCGACGAGCGGGACATCAGTGCCGGACTCCGACGGCGATCGACGACATCAGATGGCGGCTGCGGTCGAAGCGGCTCGCGTCGTTGGCGAGCAGCGCTGCGCTCAAGTGCACGGCGGTCTTGACGCCTTCGACGCCCACGATCTCGAGCACCGGGCCGCGCCAGGCCAGTGCGGTGGGCGGCCAGCGATGGCCGTCGCTGCCGTCGATGTGCAGCTCGCCCACCAGGGTGCCGTCGAGCTCGAAGATCTGGACGCGGCGGTTGCCGTAGTCGGCCACGGCCACCCAGACCGCGTCAGACGAGTCGGCC
The DNA here is from genome assembly GCA_040006875.1 of Acidobacteriota bacterium. Classification (GTDB taxonomy): domain Bacteria; phylum Acidobacteriota; class Vicinamibacteria; order Vicinamibacterales; family UBA2999; genus CADEFD01. The sequence goes on from JBDTWC010000490.1 coordinate 2,537, forward strand.
GGCAGGTGCTCGCCGGCAAACTGCGGCGCCACGAACACGAGGTCGAGGGGCGTGTCGAGGCAGCCGGGTTTGCGCCCGTAGCCGCCGAAGGCACGCACCACCCGCCCGGTGTGGTCGACCACCACCACGCGGTGTGCTAGGGCGTCACAGCGATAGCTCAAGTGCAGGCCGGTGGTGGGAAAGAAGATCGAGCCGCTCCCCGGCGCGGGATGGTCGCAGTAGATGCTCTTCATGCCTGTGCCCTTTCACGGATCAATTCGAGTACGTCATTCCAGCGCGCGATGGCCGGCGCGAGGGTGGTGTCGAGCGCGTCGGCCAGGGCGGCCCAGCGCTCGGCGGTCTGGTGCGTAACCAGCCCGCCGAGGGCCTCTTCCAGCTCGCGGCAGGCGGCGACGATCGCTAGGTCGGTGCCGGGCGTCTCGCCGAGCGAGAGGTGGGCGGCGGTCGCAGCCGCCGCGGTCAGCGCCACAAGCGACTGCACCGCCCCGACCAGCGCCACGAGCTGCGCCGGCGTGTCGCTCGCGCCGTCACGCACGGCCGTCGCGGTGACTCGTACGGCGGTGACGAGCTCGGGAAGGCTGTCTTCTGCGGCGTCCACTGCGGCCAGGAGGAGCGCAGTGGCATCTTCGGCGTCGATCTCGACGCGGGCCACCTGCGCCAGGTCGGCGGCGGCCAGGGCGGCGCTGCGAAATGTCGGCTGGTCGACACCATCGAATCGAACGGCCGTCACCACGCGGCGCTCGCCGACCAGCGTGCGATCGAGCGCCTCCAGCAACTGCCCCCAGGTTTCCGGGCTGAATTCGAGTGTTTCCGGTGTGTC
>JBDTWC010000491.1:0-3353 GCA_040006875.1 Acidobacteriota bacterium
CAGCGGGCGACGGCGCCATCAGTGCACCGTCCCGACCCGCGGTCGGCCCAGACCGCTCATCCGAGTCGCCTGCCGTTATCGCGAAATCGTAATTTTAGTTCCCGAATGCAGAATAAGCGTTATTTTTGAGTCAGCCTGCACTATTAAAGGTTTGGCATTGCCGTTACATGCCTAAATCGTGCAAACTTAATCGTTTTTGCGTTCGATGTATTAACACAACAGGAGCACACAGCTATGGCAGCCGCAACGTTGAGTGAAGCGATTGACCGCATTCGCAGCTGGTCGATGAACGAAGGACGCGTGGTGCATACGCGTGCACAGGTCGGGTCCATCTTCGGATCGCTCGTCTTCAACGACTCGGTGCAGCAGGCGCGACTGCCCAAGGGCGTCTACCAGGCGCTGCGCGACACGGTCACCAAGGGCACGCCGCTCGAGATGTCGACCGCCGACGCGGTCGCCTCGGCACTCAAGGACTGGGCCGTTGAACACGGCGCGTCGCACTACACGCACTGGTTCCAGCCCATGACCGGCATCACCGCCGAAAAGCACGACTCGTTCTTCTCGCCCACCGCCGACGGCGCCTCGATGGCGGAATTCAGCGGCAAGGAATTGGTCCGCGGCGAGCCAGACGCGTCGAGCTTCCCCTCGGGCGGCATGCGCAGCACGTTCGAAGCGCGCGGCTACACGGCGTGGGACCCGACCAGCCCGCCGTGGCTGCTCGTGACCGGCAACTCGGCCACCCTGGTCATTCCGACGGCGTTCGTGAGCTGGACCGGTGAGTCGCTCGACAAGAAGACGCCGCTGCTGCGCTCGATGGAAGCGCTGTCGGTGCAGGCCGTGCGCGCGCTGAAGCTGTTCGGCGTGCCGGCCACGCGCGTCACCGCCACGTGCGGTCCCGAGCAGGAGTACTTCCTCATCGACCGGCACTTCTACTTCAACCGTCCGGACCTGATCAACGCCGGCCGCACGCTGTTCGGCGCCCGTCCGCCCAAGGGGCAGGAACTGGAAGATCAGTACTTCGGCGCGATTCCCGAGCGCGTGCTCGCCTACATGGCCGAAGTCGAGACCGAACTCTACAAGGTGGGTGTGCCGATCAAGACGCGCCACAACGAAGTGGCGCCGTCGCAGTACGAGCTGGCGCCGATCTTCGAAAGCATGAACGTAGCCACCGACCATCAGATGATGACGATGGAAGTACTGAAGCGCATCGCGCCGAAGTACGGCCTGGCCTGCCTCACGCACGAGAAGCCGTTTGCCGGGGTGAACGGATCCGGCAAGCACGTGAACTGGAGCATGAGCGACGACCTGGGCAACAACCTGCTCAACCCGGGCGCCACGCCGCACGACAACATGCAGTTCCTGTTCTTCTGCACGGCCGTCGTGCGCGCCGTCGACACGTTCCAGGGCCTGCTGCGCATGAGCATCGCCAGCGCCGGCAACGACCATCGCCTGGGCGCGAACGAAGCGCCGCCGGCCATCCTGTCGATCTTCCTCGGCGACATGCTCACCGACGTGCTCGAGCAGGTCGAAAAGGGCGGTGCCAAGTCGAGCAAGCACGGCGGCATGCTCGACATCGGCGTATCGGTGCTGCCCAAGCTGCCGCGCGATGCCGGGGACCGCAACCGCACCTCGCCGTTCGCGTTCACGGGCAACAAGTTCGAGTTCCGCGCCGTGTCGTCGAACCAGAGCATCGCCTTCCCGGCCACCTGCCTGAACGTGGCCGTGTCGGAATCGCTCGCTTACATGTGCGGTCAGCTCGAAGAGGCGGTGGCCCAGGGCGTCGCGATCGAAGACGCCGTGGCAGCGCTGCTCAAGGCCACGATCAAGAAGCACAAGCGGATCATCTTCAACGGCAACGGCTACTCGATGGAGTGGCAGAAGGAAGCCGCCAAGCGCGGGCTGCTCAACCACAAGAACACCGTGGACGCGCTGCCCGAGATCATGTCGCCGGTGGCCGTGAAAGCCTTCGAGAAATTCAAGATCCTGACCGAACGCGAACTGCGCGCCCGCTATGAAGTGAACGTCGAGACCTACAACAAGACCATCAACGTCGAAGCGCAGCTCATGACGCTGATGGCCAATCGCTACATCCTGCCGGCGGCGCTCGACTATCAGCGTGCGGTGGCGGCCAGCGTCGTGGCCGTGAAGCAGGCCGGCAGCACCAGCCGCGAAGGCAAGAAGCTGCTCGGCAGGATCGTCAAGACCATCGATCAGTTCCGCGTCCAGACCGATCTGCTGGCGCACGCGCTGGAGCACTCGACTCCCTCGGTCGAGAAGCACGCGAAGTACATGCGCGACAAGATCGTGCCGGCCATGACCCGCCTGCGCGACCTCGGCGACGAGCTCGAGCTGATGGTGCCGCACACCACCTGGCCGCTCCCGACCTACCGCGAGATGCTCTTCATCAAGTGACGCGAGGCGCGGCGGGGAGGGTCACTTCCTCGCCGCGTTTTCGTCGCTGGCGGAAGGCGACGGCGAGTCCAGCCGGGGCCGGTATACTGATGGCTTGCCGCGCCCTTTCCCGCAGACCCAGACCTACATGTCCCAATTCCTTCGTCTCGCCCTCGCCGTGGCGCTGTTCACGAGCGCTGCCGCCTGTGGCGGCGGCACCGACACGATCACCGCGCCGACGCCGAGCCTTGGCATTCCCTTCTCCACGACCGATCTCGTGGTGGGCACCGGCGCCGAAGCCCTGAACGGACGCCGCGTGGTCGTCAACTACACCGGCTGGCTGTACGTGACGACGACCGCCGACAACAAGGGCACGCAGTTCGACACCGGTAACGGCTTCGTCCGCTCAGTGCTGGGCGGAGGTGGGGTCATCGTGGGATTTGATCGCGGCATCATCGGCATGCGCGTCGGTGGCCGGCGCCGGGTGGTCATCCCGCCCGAGCTCGGCTACGGTAGCGCCGCTAGCGGCGCGATTCCCGGCAACGCCACGCTGATCTTCGAACTCGAACTGATCTCGGCGCAGTAGGCCACGTCTTCTACGACACGCCGCGCGGAATGGGCGGGTGCTCGCTCAGGCCGCGCCGGCTCACGCCCGCCAGTTCGAACGTGTCGCCGGTGGGCGCGTGGTTGTACATCACCCAGGTCTGCACCCCGCCGCTCCCGGCCACGGCGATGCCGAGCGGGTGCCGGCGCGGAATGCGGATGAACTCGTCGTAGGAGCGGAAGCGCACCGGACGCGCGCCGAGCACGACCGGCTCCGCACCGGCCACCGGCAGCACCCACGCGCCGACCACGGCGCCCTGCCAGCGCGGTTCGGGCGTGCGCACGATCAGATCGACGTAGACGGCGTTGGCGCCCACGCCGGCCGGCACGTACATCGATACCTCGGTGACGCGCCGTTC
>JBDTWC010000492.1:0-3352 GCA_040006875.1 Acidobacteriota bacterium
CTTCGCGAACGCTTGGCGGTAGGCCAGGTAGAACTCTCCGCCGTTCTTGTAGCTGGCGGCTGGCTGAGCGAGCGCGGACGCCGACAGGCCCACGACGACGAGGGCGGTGGCGACGGCGCGGACAGAGGCGCGTGAAGAGTGCATCGTGGCTCCTTTAGATGTGACTATGCCGGGCTGGCGACGTTCATCGTCGACCCGAAATGTTCGTAGGCGCACCAATTCCAAGTCCACCGACGACTCGGGCGCAGGTCTCGCGTGCGGCACAGCGTGCGCTATCCCCGCTGGCGTGTCAACGCCGCGTCCGGCCGTACACACGACCGCCGTGGGCGGTGGAGCACGAGCCCACGGCGGGGAGTCAGGTCAGTACGCCGTCTTGGTCTGGATGCCTTCCAGGTAGCTCACGAGGGCCTCGATCCGACGCTGCACCGCGGCAGGCTCTCCACCGTCGGAAGAACGGGTGAACACGTCGCCCCACACCGGCATGTCGGCGCCGCCGTGGCCCTTCACAGGCTGGCGGCCGTCGATCATGCGGTGGACCAGATCCGTCGGGAAGACGCCCTTGTTTCGCTTGGCGATTTCGGTGAGATTTGCGGGACGCTTGCGCATCGAATCGGCCAGCGGCCCGTCGCCGCGCGCGCTTTCGCCGTGACAGGCCGCGCAGTAGGTACGAAACAGGTACTCTCCGCCGGCAGACGCCGGTTGTTGGGCGTGTGCCTGCGAGGACATCAGCACCCCCGCGAGTGACACGCCGGCAATCGCCAACGCACGATGGGCCCGATAGGTCCAGTTGCTGGTCATGACTCCTCCTCGGCCGGCGCGATCTGCCTCATGGCATTCAGGAACTCGGCGCTGACGGAAAAGTACGTGGCACGTCCCGTGCCAATCACCGACGCGCATTGGCGTGGTGATCAGAGACGCCTGGCACGACGCCGCTCGGCCGGAGCGCGGAACTCTCCGCCGCCGTGCGTATTTCCACGCGTCCGGAGTAGTGTGTGCGGACCATGGCGCGTGGACTTTCACGGCGGGCGTTCCTGACGGTCACGGGTGCGGCTCCGTTGGGCCGCGCCCTGTGCATCGGGCAGAGCGAGCCGCCGCGCCACGCCGACGTGGTGGTCGTGGGCGGCGATGCAGCGGCCTACGCCGCCGTGTTCCGTCTGGCTCAGCGCCCGGGCCTACGCGTGACGTTGGTGGCGGATCGGGCGCCCTGGCAGCCGGCGCCCAATCCGCCATCGACACTGGCCGATCTACCGCCGTTCGTGCGCGGGCACCAGGGCTGCTTCGACGGCTGGCGCGACCGCGGCAACAGCGGGTGGGGCTACGCCGACGTGCTGCCCGTCTTCAAGCGCCTCGAACGGTACGAGGCCGGCGCCAGCGACACGCGCGGTGGCGACGGGCCGCTGTCGGTGCGGCACTGCTGGGACCCCAACGCCGGCCATCGTGCGTTCCTGATGGCGGCGGGCCCGGCCGGCTATCGTCAAGACTCGCGGCACGACTTCAACGGCCCGCGTTCGCAAGGCGTGGCCGGCTACTACCAGAAGGCAATGCTCGACGATCGGCCCCATTCCTTCGACGCCGCCTTCCTGGCGCCAGTGCGGCACACGTCACCGGTAACGACGGCCTCGGGTGGCTACGTGAGTCGCGTGGTGATGGAGGGCACGCGCGCGGTGGGTGTGGAGTACGTGTCGGCCGGCAGGTGCGTGGTGATCCGCGCCACGCAAGCCGTGGTGCTGTGCCTGACTCCCGTGCGTGCCGCGCAGGTGCTGATGCTCTCGGGCATCGGGCCGGGGGAGCGTCTGCGCGCGCTGGGCGTTCCGATCGTCGCTGATCGCGCCGGCGTGGGCCGCAACTTGCACGATCAGATCACCGTCCCGCTGCGCTATGCGTCGCCACAGGCGCTGGCAGCATCGACGGTGTCGGCGGGCATGTTCACGGTGTCGCTCAGCGCCTCGCCGCCCGACCTGCAGTTCGACGTCGTCGTGCCGCGCGCGGGCCGCCGGCCCGAGATCGGCGTCGACGTGACGCTGGTGCGGCCGTCATCACGCGGCGAGGTGGTGCTCTCGAACGCCGACGCCTCCGCGGCTCCCGTCGTGTCGCTGAACGCGCTCCACACCGAGAGCGACCTGCGGGCCCTGGTGCAGGGGCTGCGTCTTGGCCGGCTGATCATGACGGGTGCGCCGCTTGACGCCCTGCGCGGCGATGAGACCGCGGCCACCGCGCCCGATCAGACGACGGCCGCGCTCGAACAGCGCGTGCGCGCCCTCGGCGCGCCGTGCGGGCACCTTGCCGGCACTTGTGCCATGGGCCCGGCCAGCGACCCCGAGGCCGTGGTCGACGCGACCCTGGCCGTGCACGGCACACGCGGGCTGCGCGTCGCCGGCGCCGCCGTGATGCCCGACATCGTGAACGCGCCGCCCGACGCCGCGGCGCTCATGGTCGGCGATCGCTGCGCCGAATTCGTGCTGTCGGGCTGGTTCGCGGGCCCGTGATCCGCCCCGCAGGAGGGCGACGATGGCCGCACGGGCGCGGGCGTTCCTTCACTGGCCGCACCAGGGGCGAGCGCCGACCGTTCGGCGGCGGCAGCCGGAGACGTGACGGGTGCCGTTGGGCAGCCTCTGGACGTGCATACAATGCGGAACATGTGGACCATGCGGCTGAGCGGCGCACTCGTGGTGACGGCGGCGGTGCTGAGCGCGGGCTGCTACGAGTCCGACTATCCACTCGACCCCGAGCCGCTCATCGATCTGAATCCCGCCGTGCTCGGCGTGTGGCGCTGTCTGCCGCTCGACGCCGACGCCACCGAGGCACCGGCCACGCTGACCGTGACCCGCGCCAGCCGGGCGCGCGTCTACGACGCGCTGTGGAAGGACGACGGCGACACGCCCGATCGCTACGAGGCATACGCGTCGGTGCTGCAGGGCACGACGCTGATGAACGTGCGTGAGCGCGACGAACGTGGGTCAACCGGCAGTTGGACGTTCTTGCGCTACACCCTGATGCGGCCCAACGTGCTGCAGTTGCAGGTGGTCGCCGATGCGGGCATGACCGGCGTGGCCAAGACCGCCACGGCGGTTCGCGCCGCTGTGGAGCGGGAACGGAACACGCCCTCGTTCTACACCGACGTGGCCGTGTGCGCGCGGACCAAGGCCGATCAGTAGGCGCGGCGAGGCTGACCGCCTCGGAGTTCGTGGCGACCAACGGCCGGGCCGGCGCGGGCTACGTGGATCGACGTAATCATTACGTATAATGCCGTAATGGCGTCCATCACCAATCCCTTCGTCTACGGCGAGATCGTCACCTCGGCGGCGTTTGCCGACCGCGAGGCGGAACGCGACCGGCTGCGCCGCGATCTGGC
>JBDTWC010000493.1:0-3349 GCA_040006875.1 Acidobacteriota bacterium
GTGGGCGCCAGACGGCACCTTGTTCATGACCAGGGGCGGCGACGTCTACTGGTGGCGGCCCGGTCAGGACGGCTGGACGCTCATGTCGAGCCTCGAGATCGGGCCTCTGAGCCGCATGGCCGTGTCCCCCGATGGGCGCTGGATGGCCCTGGTGGCGGCCGAAACCAAGCCGCAATGAATGGTTGACCCAGGGCCTGCAGAATTCTGTAGAATCCCCGGCATCGTTCCTATCAGCAGGAAGCCTTGACGCCGGAAGGCGCAGGAGGTCACCCATGTCGCTGACCCGGCGACGGCTCTTCACCGGGACCTTCACGTCCCCTCGAGGCGAGTGGATCTCGGCGCGCGGCCGCGAAGCCCTCACGGCCGGTGATGACGACGGCCAGATGGCCGCTGCTGGCTCGACGCTGGTGCGGATCTCGAGCAATGAGAACCCGCTCGGCCCGGGTCAGCATGTGGTCGATGCCATCATCGGCAAGTTCCCCGAGGCGTCGCGCTATCCCTTCAACGCCACGCAGCGCGAGGGCGCGCTCATCGGCGCGCTGGCGCAGAAGTTCGGCGCGCGTCCGGCGCAGGTCGTGCTCGGCCCCGGGTCGGGAGAGATCCTCACAAACGCGGTCAGGACATTCACCTCGGCCTCACGACCGCTGGTCACCGCCTGGCCGTCGTTTGAAAATCCCCGCGACACGGCCCGGAAGATCGGCACGCCGGTGCGCGAAGTAGGCTTCGACGCCAAGCTGCGCATCGATCTGGCCAAGCTGGTCGAGGCGGCGAAGGGCGCGGGACTCGTCTTCTTCTGCAACCCGAACAACCCGACGTCCACGGTACACGGCAAGGCCGCCGTGGCCGACACCGTGAAGGCGATACACGCTGCATCGCCCGACACCGTCATCCTGATCGACGAGGCCTACCACGACTACGTCACCGACCCGTTGTACGAGTCGGCCATGACGATCGCGCTGACGACGCCGAACGTGTTCGTCACCCGCACCCTCTCCAAGGCTTACGGCATGGCCGGACTGCGCGCCGGCTACGGCATCGGCGACGAGAGACTCATCAAGGCGCTCAATCCCTTCAGAACGCCCTACGCGCTGAGCACGCTGACGCTGGGCGGCGCCATCGTGGCGCTCGGCAACCAGCCGCACATCGACGCCGAGCGGAAGCGCAACACCGAGGTGAAGGCGTTCACGGTCAAGGCGTTTGCCGACCTGGGCATCACGGGAGCCGATTCGCAGGCCAACTTTCTGTTCATGGACATCAAGCGGCCGTCGGCGGGCTTCCGCGCCGCGTGTCGCGCCGCCGGCGTGCTGGTCGGGCGCAACTTCCCGCCGTTTGAACAGGCCTACTGCCGCATCTCCATCGGCACGATGGCGGAGATGCAGCGGGCGACGGCAGTGTTCAAGACCGTGCTCGGCACGGCCACCACGACCTCCAGACAACCGGTGGGGCGCTAACGTGTCGAAGACCAAGGAGGGATCCGCCATGCCGCTGTCGCGACGTTCGTTCGTGCACACGATCGGCGCCGGCGCCGCGGGGCTCTGGGTCGGTGCGCGCGGCCGCGAAGGCGCGCTCTTTGGCGGCGAGACGCTGGTGGCGCAGGGCGCCATGCCGTCGATCATCCTGTCGAGCAACGAGAACCCGCTCGGCTGCCATCCCGAGGTGCTCTCTGCGATTCGCGGCGCGCTCGGCGAAGCCGGCCGCTATCCGTTCGCCACCGCCGACGAAGTGACGGCGCTCGTGGCCAAGAAGCACAACGTGAAGCCGGAGAACGTGCTGCTCGGATCGGGCTCGACCCAGATCCTGCGCACGTCCACGCACGTGTTCACGACGAAGACCGCCGGTCTCGTGGCCGCGATTCCCGCCTACGAGGAATGCGCGGACTACGCGCGGCTGCTGGGGCATTCGATCACCGGCGTGAAGCTGACGGCCGACTTGAAGATGGACCTCGACGCTCTTCAGAAGGCGTCGGTCGGCTCCGGCCTGGTGTTCTTCTGCAACCCGAACAACCCGGTGGCCACGGCGGTGACGGGCGCGGACACCCGCACCTATCTGACGACGCTCACGGCGCAGTCACCGAACACGACCGTGCTGGTCGACGAAGCCTACTTCGAGTACGGCACCATGCCCGGCTACGAGACGATGATCCCGCTGGCGGTCGAGAACCCGCGCGTGGTCGTCGCGCGCACCTTCTCGAAGTGCTTCGGCATGGCCGGGGTGCGCATCGGCTACGCCATCGGCCACCAGGACACGATCGCGAAGATGGAGGCGTGGGACGGCATCGACGCCATTACCGTGATGGCGCTGCAGGGCGCGCGCGCGGCCCTCGCCGTGCCCGACCAGTGGGTGAAGGACGAGCAGAAGCGCAACGCGGCGGCGCGGGCCTTCACGCAGGACTGGTTCACGGCCCACGGCTGCACCCCGACCGACTCACAGGCCAACTTCATGTTCGTCGACATCAAGCGGCCGGCGCGCGAGTTCCGCGACGCGTGCCAGCGCGACGGCGTGCTCATCGGACGCGACTTCCCGCCCTACGAGAAGTCGCACGTGCGCATCTCGGTCGGCACGATGGCCGAGATGCAGAAGGCGGTTCAGGTGTTCGAACGCGTGCTGGCCACACCGGCCAAGGCGGCTGCCGCCTAGCGTCGTCGTTTCGAGGCCGAGGAGGCCGACAGTATGGGCATGGGCAACATGGACATCGACCGTCGCGCATTCATCGCCAGCCTGGGCGGGCTGGCGATCGTGGAGGCCATGGATTCCGAGACCAAGGCCGAAGCGCTCGAGCACTACATGGTCGAGAAACTCGACGAGGGGGCCACGAGCGGCCTGACCCTGGGTGAGGAGCAGATCGTGCCGTCGCCGCCCGAGGCCACCGTGCGGCGCGGGGTGGGCAGCCTGTTCTCGCCGAGCGGCTCGGGCGACAAGCGCAAGATGCCGGTGCTGGCGCCGATGAGCGACGCGCCGACGCTGCTCGAGTTCTACGAGAAGCGGTTCGCGCCGGCCAACCACGTACTGCAGAGCGCCACGCGCGCGCTCAAGACCGGCATGAGCGAGGAGATCGTGATGGCTTGTCTGCTCCACGACGTGGTGCAGAACCTCGTGAAGGTCGATCACGGCTGGTGGGGCGCGCAGATGGTCGAGCCCTACGTGTCCGAAAAGGTGTCGTGGGCGATCCGCTATCACCAGGCGCTGCGCTTCTATCCCGATGCCGCCCACGGCTACGAGTATCCCGAGCTCTACACGCGCATCTACGGCAAGGACTACGACCCGCAGCCGCACCTCAAGAAGGCCTACGAGTTTGCGCGCAACCACAAGTGGTACTTCGAGGCGCGCATGGTCACGGTGAACGACCTCT
>JBDTWC010000494.1:0-3339 GCA_040006875.1 Acidobacteriota bacterium
CGCACGTACGATGCATACGTCGCAACCGGCACGTTTGGGCTCAGGTCGCGCCGTCCACTATCAGCCGCACACGACGCCAATGCCGCCAATGCCGCCCGCGGGGATAAGCACGCCCTCCCGGCGATCAGTCCGCCGGCCGGGGGCGTGGGTGGAACTCCCACCCGCGTGGCGAGTTCAGGTACAAAACACGTACAGCTCAGCCATTCTCGAACTGCAAGTTGTTGATTGTTAAGGGGTTGTGATTGGCGGAGAGGGTGGGATTCGAACCCACGTGCCCTTTCGGACAACACGCTTTCGAGGCGCGCCCGTTACGACCACTTCGGTACCTCTCCGCTGAGGTGGGACCGCGTCCGGCAAGCCGGAACGCCCGATTATAGCGGCTTCGACCTCCGTCCGTCGACCCGGGGCTCGGAAATCACAGTCCTGGACCAGAGCCGCGCCCGTCAGACCGCATCGGCGACCGGCGCGCGGCGCTCTCGGAAGAACGCCTGCATCACGGCCCGGCACTCGTCCTCGAGCACCCCGCCTACCACGACCAGGCGATGGTTCAAGCCGGGCGTATCGTGGGCGGCGATGGCCGAGCCCAGTGCCCCAGTGCGCGGCTCGGTCGTGCCGTAGACCACGGTGCCGATGCGCGCATGGACCATCGCGCCCACGCACATCAGGCACGGCTCCAAGGTTACGACCAGGGTGGCGCCGCTCAACCGGTAGTTCTTCATGCGCGTGGCGGCCTGACGCATGGCCACGACTTCCGCGTGCGCCGTTGGGTCGCTCGTGGTGATCGGCTGGTTGCGGCCCTCGCCCACCACCACGCCGTCGAGCACCACCACTGCGCCTACCGGCACTTCCCCGTCGGCCGCCGCCTCGCGGGCGAGCGCCAGGGCGCGGCGCATGTGAGCCTGGTGCTCGGCGCTCACTCCACCACCGTGATCTCTTCACTCGGCAACTGCACCCGGCGGGTCAGGGCGTCGATCAGGGTGCCCGCGATCACGAGCACGATCGGGCCCAGCACCAGGCCCACGAAGCCGAATGCCGACACGCCGCCGAGCAAGCCGATGAAGACCACGAGCCCGCTCGCCGAAGTGCGGCCGCTCAGTAAGATCGGGCGGAGCACGTTGTCGGTTGAGCCGAGAATCACGGCGCAGCTCGCGGTGAGCAACAGCGCGGTCGTGACCTGGCCCGAGAAGAAGAGCCACACCGCCACCGGCACCCACACGATCGTGGCGCCAATCACCGGCAGCAGCGAGCAGATGGCAATGGCCACGCCCCACACCACGGGAGCCGGCAGGCCGAGCATCCAGAAAGTCAGTCCGCCGATGGCGCCCTGCACGGCCGCCACGACCAGACCCGCACCCACGCTCGCCACGACCAGGTCTGTGGTCTTCGAAAGGAGCCGCTCCGTTTCGCGGTCGTTGAACGGCAGCAGCCGCCGGATGACGGCCGCGAAGGTCTTGCCGTCGCGCAGCAGGAAGAAGAGCGCGAAGAGCATCACGAGCAGGCTGCCGATGAGCGACAGCAGGTTGGCCAGGAGCGACCCGGCCTGGGGCACGACGTATGCCGCCGTCTGCTGCAGGCCCTGCGACACGAGCGACATCGGATCTTCGGGCAGGGACACGGGCACGCGCGCGCGCAACAGCGACCAGAAGCGCGTGATCTGCTCCGGGGTCGTATGCGACAGGTTCTTCGCATAGTCGAGCGCCACGGGCAATTGCTGCATCACCACCGCGCCGAGGAACACCGCCGGGGTGATGATCAGCAGTCCGGCCAGCACCGTGGTGGCAAGCGCCGCGGGGCTGCGCTGCATGCGGATGCGAAAGCGCATGTAGACGGGGCGCAGCGACAACGCGAGAATCGCGGCCCAGGCCAACGGGGCAAGAAACGGCCACACCACCAGCATGGCCAGGTAGCCCATGAGGATGAGCACCGCGTAAAACAGCAGGTTCGTGAAGCGTTCGTGGCTGGTAGTGTGGTCGTTCGACATGGCGGCTAGCTGCGCTTCAGGCTGAGCGGCAGGGCCGCGCCGCCGATGGCCAGCGCCAGCAGCCCACCCAGGACGGGCAGGCCGAAGCCGTTGGTGAGAAATCGATACTGGAAGATGACGCCACTGGCGAAGTGGATGTTGAGCACCATCAGGAAGGCGGCCATGGCAGCATAACGCGCGAAGACGCCGAGGATGAGCGCGGTGCCCGTGGCCAGCTCACCGAAGAGCACCAGCCGCGCGAACACGGCGGCATACGGGATGCACACCGACTGCAGGTAGCCGCGATTCCACTCGTTGGCCGTTTGCAAGTAGCCGGCCAGCTGCGCGGCCAGGGGCGAGGGATCCGTCAGCCAGCCGAGCTTGCCGATGCCCTCGAACAGAAAGAACACGCCCAGGCACACACGGATCACCGTGAGTCCTCGCGCCTGACTATTGGCGGCCATGCTCGAAGCTTAGCGCAGGCCCGTGCCTCACGCTCAGCGCGGCTGCGGCACGATTCGGATGTACGGCCGCGGCGCCTTCCAGCCGTTCGGATAGATGGTCTTGGCCTCGTCGTCCGACACCGACCCGGAGATGATCACGTCGTCGCCCTGCTGCCAGTTCACGGGCGTGGCCACGCGATGCTTGGCGGTGAGCTGCAGCGAGTCGAGCACGCGCAGCACCTCGTCGAAGTTGCGGCCAGTCGTCATCGGATACGCGATGATCAGCTTCACCTTCTTGTCGGGGCCAATCACGAACACGTTCCGTACCGTCATGTTGTCGGCAGCCGTGCGCCCTTCGCTCGACTCACCAGCGCTGGCCGGCAGCATGTTGTAGAGCTTCGACACGTTCAGATCGGTGTCGCCGATCATCGGGTAATTCGGCGCGTGGCCTTGGGTATCGCGGATGTCGTCGGCCCATTTGGCGTGACGCTCGACCGGATCGACGCTGAGGCCGATGATCTTGGTGTTCCGCTGGTCGAACTCCGGCTTCAGCTTGGCCAGGTAGCCCAGTTCGGTGGTGCACACCGGCGTGAAGTCCTTGGGATGCGAGAACAACATCGCCCACTGGTCGCCGATCCACTCATGAAACCTGATCGGGCCTTCGGTGGTTTCGGCCGAGAAATCTGGCGCGATTTGACCAAGCTGCAACGACATGCACGTCCTCCAGAATGTCGCCGCACGTAGTTTCGGCATGGGCCGAGGCGCAGCGGCTGGGGCGAATTCTAGCGTGGAGCCGGAAGAGAGATGGCGGGGAAATTGCCGCGGGCCGGGCCGTGATCCAACTCACCTTGAGGTGAGTTGGTGCGCCCTGCAGGATTCGAACCTGCGACCTCCTGGTTCGTAGCCAGACGCTCTATCCAGCTGAGCTAAGGGCGC
>JBDTWC010000495.1:0-3337 GCA_040006875.1 Acidobacteriota bacterium
CCAGCGTCTCCTTCCACTTGTTGTTGGCCTCGATGCCGTAGCCGTAGCAGATGTGAACGGCGGTGGTACACTTGAGGCCCTCGGCCGCTTTCTCCAGCGCCGGCACGCCCCAGTCGACCGTCTCGTTGAGGTAGACGTTGAAGGCAGGCTCGTCGAACTGGATCACGTCGACGCCGAGCTTCTCGAGGTCCCTGGCTTCCTGGTTCAGGAGTTCGGCGAAGGCGAAGGCCATTTTTACGCGATCGCCGTAGTGGCCGTCGGCCAGCGTGTCGATCAGCGTCATCGGGCCGGGCAGGGTGAACTTCAGTTTGCGCGCCGTGGCGGCGCGGGCAACGCGGGCCTCGCGCTCATGCACGAACTTGCGGCGCTTGAGCGGGCCAGTAACCGTCGGGCAGTCGGCGTCGTAGCGGTTGTTCCGGATGCCCATGCGGACCTTCTTGTCGAAGTCGACGCCGTCGACCTCGGCCAGGAAGCCGTGCACGAAATGCTGCCGCGCCTGCTCGCCGTCGCTCACGATGTCGAGGCCGGCCTCTTCCTGGCGGCGAATGGCGAGCAGGGTCGCATCGTCCTTGGCATCGAACAGCGGCTGGCCTTCGAGCGTCCACGGCGCCCAGAGGACATTGGGCGTGGCCAGCCACGAGGGCTTGGGAAGACTGCCGGCAAGCGTGGTCTCGAACATCTTCGTCTCCCGGGATCGATTCTTGTCGTTCTTGAAGCAGTGCTCAGGGTGTCAGGAGCCCCTGCACTTCCGCCCGCGTTTGGGGCGGCAGGATCTGGCCATAGGTGCCGGGTGCGCGCCACTGCAACGTGCCGAAGGCGCTGCAGTTCTCGCAGACCGACCGCCACGTCTCGTGCTGGGCGCTGCAGGCCGTGCAGAACCACGAACGGTCGGCCGGCGCCACGGCGGCGCGCGCCAGCCACTCGTGCACCTTGGCCTGGTCCGTATTGGCGCGTTCCTCGACCTCGGCCATCAGGCGGCAGACGCGGACCGCCGGCGAGGTACCGCCCGCCGTCTCAAGCTGGCGCCGCGCCTCGCCCCACAGGCCGGCGTCGAGCGAGGCCTTGGCGAGGGCCAGGTGGCTTTCGATGTCGTCGGGGTTGCTGGCGGCGAGCCGGCGCACGATGCCGATGCGCTTCAGCGGATCGGACTCGCCCGACGCGCGGAGATAGAGATCGAGCAGATCGGGATGCGGCGCCGCGGCCCAGCCGCGTTCCACGGTTTTCATCGCCCGCTTGGCGTCGCCCGCCTTGATCTGCAGCTCGGCAAGACGGGCGGTCGCCACGATTCGTTCCGGCGCCAGGCCGACCGCCTCGCGCGCCAGCGCCTGGGCGTCGGTGTCGCGCCCGGCGCGCTCGGCCTCGCGGCTGCGCTCGACCAGCAACAGCGCCTTCAGCGCGCGGCCCTTGTCGGCGGTGACGACCTTGCGGCGCATGCCCGCGTCGAGCGTGTCCTGGGCCGCCTTCCAGTGGCCGGACTGGGCCTGCATGTCGAACAGCGAATGCACGACCCACGGCGTCTGCGGCCGAAGCGCGAAGGCTCGCTCGGCATAGCCCAGCGCCGTCAGCTGGTCGCCGTCGCGCAGCGACTGGCCGATCAGCCCGCGCAGGCCGAGGAAAGCCATCTGCTCGTCCTTGAGCATGGCGTCGAATGCCCGCCGCGCGCCGTCGCGATCGCCGGTGAGCTGGGCGGCCTGCGCCGACAGCAACAGGGTAAGCGCCGGTTCCGCCAGAAGCTGCTCGGCCTTGCGTGCGTGCTTCTGTGCCTCGGCGCCATCGCCGGCGGCAACCGCGGCCAGGCCCTGGGTCAGCTCGCGGTAGCCGCGCCGGCGCCGGCTGTCGCCCCAGCCTTCGAGCAAAGCGCCCGGCGCGCCGGCGATCCAGCGCCACAGTAGCCACGCGGCCACCGCCAGCAGGATCAGCACGACGACGACGATCACCACCACGCCGACATTGGTGTCGAGCCGCCAGCCCTGCCACTCGGCGGTGAGCGTGCCCGGCCGTTCGGCCAGCCATACCGCGCCCAGCATCGCGGCGGCGGCGACAAGGAACCAGATCACGATGCGCAGCGTGGTCATCGGTCGTTACCGTGCCGCGCCGAGCAGGGTGACGGCATAACCCGCGAGTTGATCGACGGCGCGCTTGGCCGCCAGATGGGCCTCGGCACGCGCTAGCCAGGCCGCCGTCGCCTTCGACGTCTGCGGCGGCAACGACTTCACGAGATCGACCGCCTTGGCGACGTCGCCGGCATCGAGGGCCGCTTCGGCCCGCGCCAGCTTCGCGTCGACCGCGTCGCCCGGCACGTCGGCGCCGACCCGGCGCAGTGACACGATGCTCTTGATCTTGCCCAGGACCCGCTCGCCAAAAGAATCGTCGGCGAGATCGTCGGCCAGCGCCGCCTTGGCCACGGCGGGAAAGCTCGCCGCCAGCGATGCGCGTGAGGGAACACCGGCCTGCGCATAGGGCTGCAGGGCGGCGGTGATCTCACCGAGCTTGGCATCTCCTTGCGTGAGCGGGGCCAGCAGGCCGAGTTCCTGCGCGAAAGGCAGGCCCGATTCGATCGCCGAGCTGAGACGTGCCGCCACGCCGACGACGGCCGAAGCGCGCGCGGCGCTCAGCGCCTTCTTTTCACCGGCGCCGACGGCACTCGCTTCGGTGCGTGCCTTGTCGACGGCTTCGGCCAGCGTCTTGGCCTGCTCGCGCTGGCGGGCCGTCTCGTCCTTCTGTCCGACCATCGCCTGGTCGAGCGTCTGCAGCGCGGCGCGGAGCGTCGCGATCTCGAGACGAAGGGCCGCGATATCCTTGTCGGAGTCCGGAGATGCCGGTGCCGGCGGCGTGGTGGCCAGGACCGCCTTCCTGGCGTCGGCGATGGCCTTCAATTCTTCTTCTGCGCGTTTGCGCGCGGCCTCGGCTTCGGCCAGCAGGCGCATTTCCTGTTCGAGGCGGCGTTTGTTCGCCTCATCCGTCGCAGCCGGGCGCGAGGCTTCGGCGGCAGTGGCCGACAGGGCGCGCACGCGCTTCTCCAGATCGTCGATCCGCGCGCCCAGGTCGCGGCGGGCGACTTCGACCGACGTGTTGGCTGCTGCTGCGGCATCGGCGCGCACGGCCTGCAGATCGATCGCCGGTGTCGGGGCCGCGGCGACACCCTGGCCGCGCCACATCATGCGGATCTCCTCGGGCCAGAACGGCAGCGAGATCATCGCGCCCGCCAGCACGATCACGGCGGCGACGATCCCGGTGACGAAGGCGCCGAACACGCCGAGGCCGCGCCGGACCGTCACCTGAGGAGGTGACACGGGCGGCGGTACCGCGGGGGACGGCGAGTCAGGTGCAGGAGAAG
>JBDTWC010000496.1:0-3334 GCA_040006875.1 Acidobacteriota bacterium
GTCGAAGTAGCCGCGATTGAAGAGCCCGGTCTGCGCGTCGCGCGAGATGAGCGAGCGCGCCTCCTCGTAGCGCTGACGGTAGGTGACCCAGGTGAAGAGGTCGGGGCGTTCGTGGCCAGCGAGGGCGCGGCCGCGGCTGGTGGCGGCAAAGCGCGCGAAGCCGGCAATGAGCGCCGCGTAGAAGGTCGCCCCGGCGAGTTTGGCGAGCAGCCCTGAGACCAACAGGGTGGCAAGTCCGGGTCGACCAAAGAAGGCGGCCACGCTGAACAGCACGCTGTCGAGCACCATGACCGCGGCGGCGGTCAGCCACAGACGGGCGAAGAGCGAACGCGGCATCCAGCCGCTCACCACCTCGAAGATCAGCACCGCCGCGATCATGTCGATGAGCAGCGCGCCGGTGGCCGCGAGCGGCAGGCGCAGGCCCTGCTGGAGGAACGTCCCGGGCAGAGCCAGGGGAATGCCTGGACCGGCATGTTCGAGGTGGAAGCCGGCCAGCCCGGCCACCGCGTAGAGCATCAGGTTGGCCATGACCACGCCGTAGGCCAGCTTGCGGGTCTCTTCCGCGTCCTGCTCGATGTAGGTGAGCAGCACCACGAACGTGGTAATCGGGAAGAGCACCACCGATGCCGGGTTGATGACGAAGTCGGGCGTGACCACGATACGCACCGACGCGGCGAGCACGATCTGCAGGCACTGGAAGGCGCCGACGATCAGGTAGAGAGGCGCCAGGCCGAGACGGCCGCGGCGATGGAACAGGAACAGGATCACGCCCCCGCAGAGCGACGCCTCGGCGAGCAGAAGGGCGACGTGCATCATCATGTGCGACGCCCTCCTGGCGGGGCGGTCCTCGCTCGCAGCAGCCGGAGCTCTACGAGAAGGAACGAGAATGGTAGCTGGCCGGCCGCAGGGGGAGGCGCCCGGCTGAGTGGGAACGGCCGGTGAAAGCCCGCACCCTCTCCCTATTCTAGAGGAGGATGCGGCGGTCTAGAACAGCAGCCAGCACGCAATCGTGCCGACGATGGTCATCGACATGCCCCAGGCGAGGAGCTGATTGAACAGCTTCCGCGTATCGTCGGCGGTCGCCGCCGGCAGGGCCGCGATGCACAGTGCGCCGATGGTCGAGAGCGGCGACAGGTCCACGAGGTGCCCGCCGACCACCATCGACGAGGCGATGGCCATCGGATCGCCGCCGCCGAGCCGAGCCACCAGGCCGGGCACGGTCGGCAGGAACGCGGGCAGCACGACGCCTGACGTGCTGCTGTAGACCGAGACGATGCCGGTCACGAAGGCGACGACGGCCGTCACGGTGCGCGGCGTGGAGATGCTGGCCAGCAGATCGGTGAAGAGCGTCATGCCCTGCGTCTTCTCGAGCACGCCGATGAGCACGGTGACACCGCACACCATCAGCACCACGCCCCACGGCATGCGCTTGATCGCTTCCTTCTCGTCGCCGGCCTTTGCGAGCGACAGCAGCGTGGCCCCGGTGAGGGCGGCCATGCCGACCTGGAACTCGAAGAAGATCACACCGCAGACCACCCCGGCCAGCACGCTCAGGGTGAGCCAGTGCTTGCTCTCGAACGGCTCATGCGGCGCCACGGCGTTGCCGTCGCCGGCGCGATGGTTGACAAACAGCTTCCAGCCACCCAACAGGAAGTAGGCCACGAACGTGACCACGAAGTGGGCCAGCAGGTTGTTGCCGTAGGTGGTCCACTCCTGCCCGCCGAGCCCGATCTTGGTGAGCACGCCGCTCACGATCACGCCGGTCGGGGCAAAGGGCGACAGGGCGCCGGCCTGGGCGCCGTTGCCGATCATCAGGGCGGTCAGAAACGGGGGCACCCCGGCTTGCGCGCCCACGGCCATGCCCATCGGCGCGAGCAGGGCGGCCGTGGCGATGTTGCCCGGCCCGATCGTCGACAGGAACAGAGCCACGAAGAAGAACATCACCGGGATGATGCCGGCGTTGCCGCGGCACACCGACACCGCGCGCGCCGCCAGCCGCTGCAGGGTGCCGTTCACATTGGCCATGCCGAAGAGCAGCGTCACGCCGGCCAGGGTGATGAAGAGCGGGATCGGGAAGGCGGTGATGACGTCGTTGTATTTCATGCCGCCGGCGTAGACGCCGACGATCCACGCCAGCGCCAGCGATACGACGCCGACGTTCACGTTGCTGACCATGCTCAGCACGATGGCCAGGAGCAAGGCGCCGAGCGAGACCCACGCAATCATCGGTCGTCCTCCACGAGCGAACGAAGCAGCACCGCCGGATGGAGGGCGTCGACTGCCGCGAAATCGGCCACTTGGTGCCGGCACGAAGTACCGGCGGCAACGAGCACGCCGCTGGCCGGCACGGCCCGCGCGGCCGGCAACAGCTTACGCTCTCCGATGGCCTTGGACACCGCGTAATGTGCGCGGCTGTAGCCGAAGCTGCCGGCCATGCCGCAGCAGCCGGCGTCGAGGTCGGTCACGGTGGCGCCGGGAATGCGCCGCAGCAGCGCCGCCGCCGCGTCGGCCAAGCCCATCGCGCGCTGATGGCAATGGGGATGCAGCGCCACGCTGGTCGGGCCCGGCTTGAGACGCAACGTGGCCCGGCCGGCGCGCAGTTGGTCTTCGAGGAAGGGCTCGAACAACACACTCTGCCTGGCCACCGTCTCGGCCCGCGTGCGGCGCAGCCCACGCAGTAAGGCCGGCACGTCTTCGCGGATGGCGGACAGACAGCTCGGCTCCAGGAACACGATCGCCTCGCCGCGCTCGGCCGCGGCATGCAGGGCCTCGACGGTGGCGCCACCGACGACGCGCGCCTCCTCGAGCAGTCCCTGCGAGATGAGCGGACGCGCGCAGCAACCATGCGGCACCAGCCGCGCGCCGATGCCGGCCCGGTCGAGCAGCTCGAACGCGGCCACGCCGATCTCGGGGTCGCTGTGCTCCGTGAAGGTGTCCGCGAAGATCACCGCCCGCACCGGCGATCGCGCCACGGCGTGGCGCAGGCGGGTCGAGAGCGTGCGGCTGGTCCAGGCCGGCAGCGTGCGCCGGCGGTCCACGCCAAGGAGTAGCTCGTTCATCGCCCGGCCGACGCGACTGCGGGCCACGGCGTTGGCCAGGCCCGCGAAGCGGCTGCCCAGGCGGGCCACTCCGCGCACGTGGCCGAAGGCCCGCACGCCGAGCGGGGCCCGGCCGCGATCCCACTGCGCCGCCAGCACCTCGCTCTTGATCCGGGCCATGTCCACGCTGGTCGGGCACTCGCTCTTGCAGGCGCGGCACTCCAGGCACAGGTCGAGCGCCTCGTGCAGGCCCGGATCGTCGAGGCCCTGGGGGCCGAGCTGTCCGCTGAGCGCCA
>JBDTWC010000497.1:0-3332 GCA_040006875.1 Acidobacteriota bacterium
GGCGGCAGGGGCCCTCGGCCTCGCGGCGCAGCAGATGCCGCCGGTGCCGCCGCCCCAGGTCGGCGGCCCCACCTTCCGCTCGGGCGTCACCGCCGTGTCGACCGACGTCATCACGCGCGACAAGGATGGCCGCTTCGTGGCCGACCTCACCAAGGACGACTTCGCGGTGCGGGAAGACGAGGTGCCCCAGACGGTCACGTCGTTCTCGCTCGTGCATGGCGGCCGCACCTTCAATCTGCTCGAGTCGCAAACGGCGCAGGCCGCGCCCGAGGGGATCGTGCTGCCCACGTCGCGGCGTGCCACGCAGGACGTGGCCGGCCGCGTCGTGTTCATCTTCGTCGACGACCTCCACTTCGAGCCCGAATACACCCCGCACGTGCGCCGGCTGATTCAGGAGATCGCCGACAATCTGCTGCACGACGGCGATCTGGTGGCGATGCTCTCGAGCGGGCCGTCGAGCATCCAGACCGGCTTCACCTACGACCGCAAGCTGATCGTGGCCTCGGCCGCGAAGATTCGCGGCAGCGGCCTGAATGCGCAGGACATCTTCCACAACCTCGAGACGTCGCAGGGCCCGGCCGACGTCCGCAACCGCGCCCAGCTGGCCTTCTACACCGCCTACAGCCTGCTCTCCGATATGGAGCAGGTGGCCAACAAGCGCAAGGCGCTGCTCTACATCAGCACCGGCTACGACTTCGATCCGTTCGCCGCTGGGCGTAGCTCGAGCGACCACATCCAGGGCGGGCGTTCATCCGATCCGCTGCGCGAGTTGCAGAACGAGGACAACCCGTATTTCCGGTTACCCGCCGTCACCGCTGACATCGACCTCTACTTCTACCTGCGCGAACTCACGCTCACGGCCAACCGGGCCAACGTCAGCATTTACTCGGTCGATCCGCGCGGCCTCGCCGGCGTGGTCGACGCGGGTAGCTACGTCGATCAAAGCGAGTGGCGCACCTACTTGCAGCGCACTCAGAGCACGCTGCGCTACATGGCGGAAGAGACGGGCGGATTCCCGGTCGTGAACGTCAACGACTTCGCCACCGAGTTCAAGCGCATCGACGCCGAGACGAGCGACTACTACGTGCTCGGCTACACCTCGACCAATCCGGATCCGCTGCGCCGCGTGCGGCGCATCGAGGTGACGGTGACGCGCCCCGACGTGTCGGTGGCCTCGCGTCGCGCCTACTCGCTGAAGACGCCCGGCACGCCCCCCCCGCCGCCCGCGCCCAAGCCGGCGAAGAAGAAGCGCTAGCTAGCGCTTCACCGTGTCGGGCAACACCTCGACCCAGGCGCGCACGAGATCCACATTGCGGCCGCCGTGTTCGGCATAGGCGCGCGCGCCCGCGGCGAAGCGCTCACGCGCCGCCACGTCACCGCCGGCGGGCCGGCCGCTCACGAGCCCTGCGTAGAGGGCGTGCAGCACCAGGAACTCGCTGTCTGGGTCGGGCTCGGCCGCGCGCGGCCGTGCATCGAGCAAGGCCAGCGCCTCGGCATAGCGCGTCGCGGCGATCAAGGTGACGGCCAGGCCACGGATTGCGGCCGTGTTGCCGGGCTCAGAGTCGAGCGCGGCCTGCCCCATCGCAGCGGCGCGGGCCACGTCGCCCTGTCGCAAGTAGGCGTCGACGAGCAGGGTGGCGACGCTGGCGTCATCGATACCGCCCTCGCGCGCCTGGTTCCAGGCGGCGATCGCTGCCCGGTCGTCACCGCCGAGGGCCGCCGTGGCCCCGATCAGCAGCTGCACCGGTGCCGCCGGCGCCCCCTGCTCAGCCGCTTGCTGCAGTTGGGCCGCCACCGTGCGGGCGGAGTCGCCGAGGCCGTAGAGCGCGAGACCGCGGAGCGCCAGGGCCGTCGGCCGCTCGGCCGGATCGGTGAGGTTGGTCTGCACGAGATCGGCGAAGCGTCCGGCCGACACGTGCTCCAGCGCCTGCCGCAACTCGGGAGACGGCGCCGGCGGCGCCAGCGCGCGCGCCAGGGCCGCCAGCGTCGACGACGTCAGCACCGCCTCACGCCGGTAGGCCCGACCCGGCGTCGGCGCTTCGCGCAACAGGCTCTCGGGTGTGCCCGTGACGTCGAAGCGCACGTCGCCGGCCGCCTGGCGCGCGCCGATGTTGTCGGTGGCGGTGATGGCCAGCCTGTAGTGGCCGCGCGCAAAGGTGCGGAGCGGCGCCTGCACCGCCGCGAACACGGGATGCCCCTTGGCCACGTCGAAGTCTGACGGCAGGTTGGTGCGGTTGAAGTGCTGCACCGGTAGTGAGCCGACCAGCTCCTCGCGCGTGTCGTCGACCAGACGCGTGACGCGAAACGCCACATCGACATCCGGCATACCGGTGGCGCTGCCGGACGGGTTGATGACCTGGAACAGCACCGAGAGCGCCTCGTCGACGCGAAAGACATGGTCTCGTGCCGGCACCGCTTCAAGCGCCGCGATGGCGTAGGGATGCGCGCCCTGCTGATCCACGGGATAGGGCGCGGGCAAGGCCCGCACCGCATCGGCCAGCACGATGTCGCTCAAGGAGAAGTCCGTGGCTGAGGCGCCCGGCAACGACAGGCGTTCGGTGACGACTCTGACGACCGGCGGTTGATTGCCACTGGAGGGCTCCGCCCAGGCGAGATAGATGTCGTAGTCACCCGGACCGGCGGTGAGGCCGCGTTCGACCACGACGCCGGGGCCGGCGGGGGCCAACCGCGCCTGCACATCGAAGTCTTCGAAGGGATGCATGGCGAGCGCCGGTGCGGTGGCGGCGGACTCGAGCGCTTCGCGGCGGTGCTTCTCGCGATCGGCGCGGTCGCGCGCCACCCGCTCGCGCTCCTTTTCTTGCAGGCGCAGCACGTTCGACGCGTCCATCGCGTCGGCATTGCCGCGGCCGGCAAGCGACGCGGCGCCGCCGACCGGCATCTCGCCTTGCGGCACGGTCATCGAGCGACTCGCGCGCATCGGTAGCGGTTCGCTGCGCAACCCGCGCAGCCATTCCATGACGGCGGAGCGCTCGGCGGCGACCGGCTGTGAGCCGGACGGATATCGCATCGCCAGGCGTACGTAGAGCACGACCGCGCTGGCCGGCGCCGCGGCCGTAGGCACGGTGGCGCTCAACGCCACGTAGTGTGCACCGTTTGAGGCGCGCAGCACGTGTGAGCGCCATTCCGCCGGCGTGGCCGCGACCGACGACGCGGCTGCGGCATCGACAGCGGCGACCACGGCCTCGAGCGTGGTGCGCTGACGCTTCGAGAGTTTCGCCGCGCTCTGCGCCGCGGTCTCCGTCGGGAGCCATAGGCACAACCCGGCTGCACCGACGCCAACGGCGACCACCAGTGATGACTTCATACAGGCC
>JBDTWC010000498.1:0-3330 GCA_040006875.1 Acidobacteriota bacterium
CGTCGATCGCGTGCTCGCCGCCGAGGCGCCCGACGCGCGCATGATCCTCACGGTCCACGACGAGCTGCTGTTTGAAGCGCCGCGCGCCGCTGCCGCCCGCGTCGCCACGCTGGTGCGCGACACCATGGCCGCAGCCGTGACCCTCAACGTGCCGCTCGACGTCGACGTTGGGGTCGGGGAGAACTGGAAGGAAGCGAAACCCTAGACCGGCCCCGCGGCCCGCCCTACTTCCACTTCTGCTTGACCAGCTCCCAATCGGTGCGCAGGCTGGTCTCGCGCGAGACGCGATCGCCTTCGGGCGCCTCCTTGCCGCGGTCGGGGATGATCCCTTCACGCACGAGGCGGTCGATGTCGGCGCGCAGGCCGAGCGCGCGGCTACCGGCAATCGGCGCCCGCACCCAGGCGGCAATCGCAGCCTGCCAGGCGCGGTCGAGTTCACCCTGCGCGCGCAAACCCGCCACCAGCCAGTAGGACGCGGCGCGCGAGCCCGGATTCTTGGCCTGCTCGCGTTCCATGAGGCGCACGAGCCGCTCGAGCATGGCGGCGCGGCGGGTGGTGGTAAAGGGCGCGGCCCACCGTTCCATGGCCGAGCCGTACCAGTCGAGCACGGCTTCACGCGCGTTCTCCCCCGCGGCCGGCGCCACCTCGATTGCCGACTCGAAGATTTCGGCCGCGGCGCCGAAGTCGTCTTCGAGGAAGAGCGAGCCGCCGAGCGCGATGAGATACTCGGCGCGATCGGGCGGGCCGAGGTGCTCGACGTTCACGGCGCCCAAGGTCGTGCGCGCGGCCCCGAGGTCGGCGGGGTCGGCGATTTGGCGATAGCGTTCCAGATAGGCCCGCGCCAGCACTACGGCGGCGGCATCAGCGACCTCTGGCGTCTTCCGGGCCGCCTCGGCGGCCTCGATGGTCTGGTCGAATTTTCGCTCGTTGAACAGGGTGCGAGCCCGGGCGAGATCCTCGCGAGAGGCAGCCACCGCCACCCCGCTGAGTAGCACAGCGAGGACGATGCCGATCGGGCGCGACATGGGGGACATGGTAGCACAATGATGCCGAAAATCGCCCGTAACGTATTGAAAACAATACAGTTCAGTGCCATTTTCAAGAATCGTGCTGTTACAATACGGGCTGATGTCCGTGCCCGTCATCGTCCCGCGATCAGACCACCCGATTTCCCGCGCGGCCATCGACTGCGATGCGCTCAAAGTCCTAAATCGGCTGCACGAGTCCAACTACACCGCCTACCTCGTAGGCGGCAGCGTGCGCGACTTGCTGCTCAACCGGCGCCCTAAGGACTTCGACCTGGGCACGTCGGCGCATCCTTATCAGATCAAGAAGCTGTTTCGGAACTGCTGGATCATCGGCCGCCGCTTCCGCCTCGCGCACGTGAAGTTCGGCGACAAGGCGATCGAGGTCGCCACCTTCCGTAAGCTCATTCCCGCCGGCGAGCCCGAGCCAACGGCAGACGACGAGCCGGTGTGCGAGCCCACGAGCGATGCCGCGCGCGACTTGATGATCCACCGCGACAACACGTTCGGCACGCCCGAAGAAGACGCGTTCCGGCGCGACTTCACCGTCAACGCGCTCTTCTACAACATCGCCGACCGGTCGATCATCGATTACGTGGGCGGGCTCGACGACATCCGGGCGCGCGTCATCCGCTCGATCGGCGACCCCAACGAGCGCTTCCAGGAAGATCCCGTGCGCATGATGCGCGCAGTGGTGCTGGGCGCGCGTCTCGACCTGACGCTCGATCCCGCCGTGGAAGACGCCATCGCCACTCACCGCCATCGCCTGGCCCAGGCGTCGCCGGCGCGCATGATCGAGGAGTACTACAAGATCCTGCGCTCGGGTTACGCCGAGAAGACGTTCGCGGCGCTGGCGCGCTATCGCCTGCTCGATACGGTGACGCCGGAACTGCAGACGCACGCCGAGCACGAGGGCTTCCTCGACGCGCTCGACGCGCTCGACACCTACCGCCAGCGCTTCGATGCCGCGCCGCCATCGCTGTCGAATCCGATTCTGCTCGGCACGATGGTGGTGCCGCTGGGCCTGATGCCGACGCGCGAGCGCACCATTCCGGTCGAGCCTGGCGCGAGCGACGACGATCACGACGAAGAGGACATGCCCAAAGTGGAGCCGCCGCCGGCCCGGCGCCGCCGCCGGCGCGAAGGTCCGCCCGAGCCGCTCTTCAAGATCGGTCTGCTGCCGATCGCGCGCCGCGACACCGATCGCCTGCGCCAGCTGCTGGCCGTGCAGCGCCGTCTGCAGGACATGGAAGCATCGCCGCGCGCGAAGCGTGCGCTGCTCCACCGCGGTCCGTTCGAGGACGCGCTGACCTGGCTCGACGTGCACGGCCGCGCCCCGGAGATCGTGGAGCACTGGCGCGGCTTCATCGAAGCCAGCTCGCTGCCTGGCGAAGGCGCACCGCGTCCGGCCCAAACGGCCGCCGCCGCGGACGGCGACCAGACCAGCCGCCGGCGCCGGAGTGGACGGCGCCGGCGCGGCGGTCGGCGCTTCGGCCCACCTGCGAGCTAGGGGCCGGGGCCCGGGCTAGGGCTTCCTGGCCGGGTTGAGATCGCGCGCCAGGATCAGCTTCAGAGTGAACGGGTCCGCGGCGTGGGTGACACCCACGCCGGCACCGAACTCCATCTCGATCCCGTTGTGCGCCACGTGGTCGACGACGCCGTAGATCTGGTGCGACTGGTTCGACAGGCCCTGGAAGCCCTCCAGCTGTCCGAAATCCGAGTAGGTCTCGACCGCGAACGACCAGGCCAGCGAACGATTGAACGCCAGCCGCGCCGACGGCGCGAAATCGAGCCGGCTGAGACGGTCGTAGGTCGTGTCGAGGATCGGGTTCACGATCAGATCGAACTTCGGGTTCAGGTGCCAGGCCAGGATAGGGCGGATCTCGGACGTGACGCGGGTCGTGTCCCACCGCTTGGCGTTGTAGCTGAACTCCAGCCCAAGGCCGAAGGTGAACTTGCGATCGGCGCCGTGCGGCGCGGCAAACAGCGTGCGCAGCTTGCCGCCGTCGATGCCGAAGCCGCCGTTCTTGTCACGAGTGTAGAGCGGCAGATACAAGCCCGCCTCGAACCAGTCGGTCACGCCGTAGGCCCACTCGGTGACGCCGTTGAACGACTTGTCGGGCGTGATGCCGCCGGGGAATGCCGGTGACTTCACGCCCTTGGGCGTGAAGTTGTTGTGCCAGGTGAGGTTGAAGACGCCCGGATCGGCCAGGCCACCGTCGTAGACCTGGATCTCGTCGCCCTGGGCGAAGGCCGGCGCCGCCGCGCCGAGGCCGCACAGCAGCGCCGCGGCAATCATGGACCG
>JBDTWC010000499.1:0-3327 GCA_040006875.1 Acidobacteriota bacterium
ATGATCGGGTCCCAGTAGTAGAGCGGCTGCTCCATGCCGGCCTGCGCCTGGAGACCTCCGGTGATCGGCCCGCCGCGGTACTCGAGGCCGTAGGCGATGGTCGGCCAGCCGTAGTCCTTGCCCGGGCGCGCGAGGTTGAGTTCGTCACCGCCGCGGGTGCCGTGCTCCGCTTCCCACAGCTCGCCGGTGGCGGGGTTGAGCGCCGCCGCCTGGATGTTCCGGTGTCCGAACGACCACATCGCCTCCGGCACGCCGGGCCGGCCCACAAACGGGTTGTCCTTGGGGATCGAGCCGTCGGCGTTGATGCGCGCGATCTTGCCGAGCAGGCCGTCCAGGCGCTGGGCCTGCATGCGGCCCTCGGTGATCGAACGCTCGCCCATGGTGATGAAGAGCGTGCCGTCACGGCGCCACACCAGGCGGCTGCCGAAGTGCAGCGTCGACTGGAGCGACGGCGTCTGACGGAAGATGACGCGCGCGTCATCGATGCGCGGCTGCGAGCCCTCGACCAGGGTGCCGCGCGCCACCGCCGTGTTGTTGGCGCCGGCTTCGCGCGGTTCGGAGTAGCTCCAGTAGACGAGGGCGTTGTGCGCGAACGCGGGGTCGAGCACGACGTCGAGGAGCCCGCCCTGGTTACGTGCGTCGACGATCGGCAGACCCGCCACCGGCGCCGACTTCGCGCCGTCGGGCCCGACGATGCGCAGGCGCCCGGGCCGCTCCGTGACCAGGAACTTGCCGCCGGGCAGGAAGGCCACGCCCCACGGATGCTCGAGTCCGTCGGCCACCGGCGTGACCGTGAAGGCGACGTTGAGACGCTTCTCGGGCGCGCGCGTCTGTCCGGCAAACGCCGGGGTCTGATCCGGCGCGTTCGGGGCTCGCGGATCGGCGCCGGGCCAGGTACGGCCTTCCTGACCGAAGCAGGCCGTGCTCACCACGACGCTGAGGCAGCCGAACAGAACGACACGAGTCATGCGCCGATGTTACCTCGGCCGGTCGGGCCCAAAAAGTAAAGGGCGGGACCTGTGCGGTCCCGCCCTTCGTGTGTCAGTCGCAGTGGCTGTTTACGGCTGCGGCCGGGCCGCCGCCGTGCCAGTGCGTTCGCTGTCGGGCAGGACCAGCGAGATGAACTCGCCGCGATAGTTGCCGCCGCTCACGCCGACCACGATGTACTGCTTGCCGTTCAGCGAGTAGGTCATCGGTTGACCCAACACCGGCGCCGGCAGCAGGATCTCACCGACCTGCGCGCCAGTCTCCTTGTTGTAGGCGCGCAGCATCGCGCCGCGGGCACGTCCGGGGGGCGAGGTGAACTGCGGATCGCCGGCAATCACCAGCGTCTTGGTGATGAGCACGCCGACGTTGCCAGGCTGGCCCGTCTTGGGGATCGTCATCCCCTTCAGGAGCGGGTTGTCGCGCACCGCATCGGGCGTGTCACCGTGAGGCACGCTCCACTTGATGTCGCCTTTGTTCATGTCCAGGGCGACCATCAAGCCGTAGGGCGGCTTCACGATCGGCAGGCCATTGAGACCCTCGGCAAGCGCCCTCCGGCCGTCGGTGCCGGGGAACCCGGCCGCGGCGGGCGCGCCGGCGGGACTGGGCGCGCGCGGGAGACCGTAGCTCGGGTCGGCTTCCCAACGCGGCTGCCGGGCCTTGGTCTTGAAGTTCTCGGGGTTGATCATCGAGAACTCTTCCTCTTCGTACTTCCCGACGGTGACCGCCGAGTTGTGCGCGTGCGTGTAGATGATGCCAGTCTCGGGATCGAAGCCCGAGCCAGGCCAGTTCACGCCGCCCGTGGTGTTGGCGATGTTGATGGTGCCGAGCTTGTCGGAGTTCGGGCCCACCGGCGGCACGAAGGGCGACTGCTCCCAGCGGAAGCGGGCCAGGTTCTTGAGCGCCTGAGCCCTCAACTCGGGGGTGAAGTCGATGATGTCGTTCTCGGCCACGTAGGTGCGCGAGAAGGCTGGCGGCTTCGACGGGAAGGGCTGCGTCTTGGCGGTCTTCTCGCCCGACATGTCGGTCTGCGGCACCGGCTTTTCGTTGATCGGCCAGATGGGCACGCCGGTGATGCGGTCGAACACGTAGACCCAGCCCTGCTTGGTCGGTACGGCCACGATTTTGCGCGGCTTGCCGTCGATCGTGACGTCCATCAGCAGCGGCCAGCACGGCAGGTCGTGATCCCACAGCGGGTGATGAACGAACTGGTAGTGCCACTTCTTCTTACCGGTTTTCAGGTCTACCGCGACGAGGCTTTCCGCGTAGAGGTTGTCGCCGGGACGGTTGCCGCCGTATTCGTCGATGGTCGGCGTTTCGACCGGGAGGTAGACGGTGTTCAACTCGGTGTCGACCGTGATCTCGGTCCACACACCGACATTGCCCGACCATTCCCAGGAGCCGTTCTCCCAGGTTTCGTTGCCCGGCTCACCGGGATACGGGATGGTGTTGAACTTCCACAGCTGCTTGCCGGTGCGCGCGTCGTAGGCCCGGACGACGCCCTTGGAGTTGGTGGCGTAGCGGTAGCCCAGGCCCTCGAACATCGCGGAGCCGACGATGATCGTGTCGCCGACGACGAGGGGCGTCGAGTGAATGCCGACTTCGCCCTTCTCGAGGTCGATCTGCTTGTCCTTGCCGATGACCACGCCAACCTTCAGGTCGACTTTGCCGCCGGTGCCGAAGCCGGCCACGGGCACGCCATTCTTGGCGTTGAGCGACACGAGCTGGTAACCGGTCGTGACGTAGACGACGCGGTCGTCGCCCTTGCCGTCGGTCCAGTAGGACAGTCCGCGGCCCGACAACTGGCGCGGCGCCCAGCGGGTGGCGCGTTCGCCTTCGTCGAGCGCGTACATCCACTTCTGCTCACCCGTGCGGGGGTCGAGCGCCACGACCGCGCGGCGCGTGCCGGCCACGGCGTAGAGCATGCCCTTGACCATGATCGGCGTGCTCTCGAGCTTGGTCTCGGGGCGCGGACCGAGGTTGTCGGTCTTGAACCGCCACGCCACTTCCATCTTGCTGAAGTTCGCCGCGTTGACCTGGTCGAGCGGCGAGTACTTCGTGCCACGGTGATCGGCCGTGTACATCGGCCACTCGCCGTTCTTCGTGCTGGGCACTCCGGTGCCCTGTCCGGACAGTCGCGGCGCAACCGCGGCGATGCCGGCCACGAGCAGCGCCACCACGGGCACCGCACGCATAGCGAAACGCTTCATGGGTAACTCCTAGCCTAGAAAGTGCAATCCAGCCGGGCCGCCCTGCGGCCGGCCTCTGGAACCGTCGAAATGATAGCTCCAAACCCACCCGACGTGCACACAAACGTCAGTTCTGCGCTCCCGGACGCCCGCC
>JBDTWC010000500.1:0-3321 GCA_040006875.1 Acidobacteriota bacterium
ATGGCCGCGCTCATCAGGCTTCGGCTGACGCCGTCGAGCGTCGGCGGTCCGTTGGGCGCGGGCGCCCCGAAGCGGCTGACCGGCCGGGATTCGGGCGCCAGGGCCACGACCTCGGCCGAGAGTGCGGCGTCGGCCGCAGCGAGACGCGCGACGAGCGCTCGTGCCTCAGCGTAGGCCGCGTGGGCTGCCACGGCGCCGTCGTACATCTCGCGCGACAGGGAGGCCAGCCGATCCAGATCCGCCTGCGCCGTCGTCACCCGCGGGTCGAGACGAAGGGTAAGGGGCTGCGTGAACTGGCGGCCGCCCGCGGTCAGGCGCACCTGGTAGCGGCCCGGCGGCGCCCATGGCGCCTGCACCGACGGGTAGGTGTGGCCGGGCACCGCACCGGTGGCCCCGCCGCCTTCGCGCGGCTCGTCGCCGATGGGCTCGAAGTGCAGATCCCAGGAGAAGCGGTGCATGCCCTTCTTCGAAGTGAGCACCATCTGAGGGGCCAGCCAGTAGAGAGGCACGAGGCAGTTGGGGGCCGTGGGCGTCTGCTGACAGATGCGATCGTAGCCGGCGGGATCAAGCGCTGGGTCGGGCGTCAACACCGGGTCGCCGCTCGACAGGGATCGCACGACCGTGCCGCGCACGTCGAGAATGTCCAGGGTCACGGGTCCGGTCGCATCCGCCGTCAGGTAATAGTCGAGGATGCCGCCGGGCAGCGGGTTGTCGCCGTGCGGCAGTTCCGGCGTCCACTCCGTGGCGTCGTTGGTGCCGTGGCGCACCCGCACCGCCGTGGCCGGCGCGAATAGATACGCCGAGGTGGCGGCCCGGGCGGCGGCCTGCTGGCGCAGCGGCGTCACATTGTCGAGAATCCAGAAGCCGCGGCCGTGGGTGCCGGCGACCAGATCCGAGCACAGGCACGTGCTGTCGTCCTTCACCTGGATGTCGCGCACCGACACGGCGGGCATGTTCTGGCGGAGCGACTGCCAGTGCCCGCCGTCGTCGATCGAGAACCAGACCTGTGTCTCGGTGGCGGCGTAGAGCAGCCCGCGCTGGCGCGGATCCTCGCGGATCGAATTGGCGACGGCGCCGGGCGCGAGCCCGGTGTTGATCTCGGTCCACGTCTTGCCGCCGTCGTGCGTGCGCCAGAAGTGCGGGTTCATGTCGTCGATCCGCATCGTGTTGGCGGCGGCGTAGGCGGTGCCTCGATCGAAGTGGCCGGCCTCGAGGTTGAAGATCCGCGTCCACGGCTTGACCTGGGGCGGCGTGACGTTGGCCCAATGGGCGCCGCCGTCCATCGTCATCTGGATATTGCCGTCGTCGGTGCCCGCCCACAGCACGCCGACGTCCATCGGCGACGGTGACAGCGCGGTGATGGTGCCCTGGGCGTCCACGGTCACGCTGGCGGCGTACTTACCAGCGCTGGCGGGGACGTCCCACGTCGAGCGGGCCAGGTCGGGGCTGATGCGCGTCCAGCTGTGCCCGCGGTCGCGCGTCTTCCACACCGCGTTCGACGTGTAGAAGAGCAGGTCGTTGTCCACCGGCGACCATTGGATGGGCATGGTGCGCACGTCGCGGTTGAGCGGGCCGCCGCGTGGCCCCATGTCGGGGCCCACGTTGGTGGTCTGGCCGGTCTTCCGGTTGTAGCGCGTGACGTCGGTGCGGCTGCTGCCGAACACCAGGTCGGGATCCCGGGGATCCGGCGCGGCGATGCCGTACTCCTGGATCATCGCCGGGTGCCAGTCGTGGAACGTGATCATGCCGTCGTCGGACCGGCTCTGCACGCACGCCGAGCCTGAATCCTGCTGGCCGCCGCACAGCCGGTAGGGGAAGGCGTTGTCGGCGGTGACGTGGTACATGGCGGCCGTGGGTTGCGTGTACCAGTTGCTCCACGACTGACCGCGGTTGGCGCTGATGACCGCGCCCTGATCCGACACCACGAGGAGGATCTTCGGATCGGTGGGGTTGATCCAGATTTTCTGATAGTCGTCGCCGCCATACGCGCCGCGGATCGCCGTCCAGTGCACGCCGCCGTCGTCGCTCCTCCACAGCACGACCGTGGCGCTGTAGACCGTGCGCTCGTCTTTCGGATCCACCGTGATGGTCGGCAGGTCGCCGCCGCCGATGCGGGCCAGGGGACGCGTGTCGACATGCGCCGTGGCCGCGCCCATCGAACCGGCCGGGACGTTCACCGGTGTCCAGTGCGCCCCGGCGTCGCTGGAGGTGTAGAGTCCCACGACGCCGGTGGTGCTGGCCGGTTCGGCGCCCTGGGGCGTGCCCGCCACCATCGCGTACAACACCTTTGAGTTGCTGGGGGCCAGCGCCAGGTTGGCCTGGATCACGTTCGGCAGGCCCTCCGACAGCGCCTGCCACGTGGTGCCGCCGTCGGTCGACTTGAAGATGCCGGTGCCGGCGCCGCCGAATGCACTGCCCTCGCGGAAGCTCTGCTGCTGCGGCCACAGCGTGGCGTAGATGGTGTTGGGATCCGACGGATCCATCATCAGGTCGTTGCCGCTCGTGTACTCGTCGCGGTAGAGCACCTTCTCGAAGGTCGCCCCGCCGTCGAGAGAGCGGAAGATCCCGCGCTCGGCGTTGGGACCGTAGGGGTGGCCCAGCGCCGCCACGAACAGGCGATCGGGATTGGTCGGGTCGACCACCACGTCCGCGATCATCTGGCTGTCGCGCAGCCCCAGGTGCGTCCACGTCTTGCCGGCATCGGTGGACTTGTACATGCCGTCGCCGGTGGACAGGTCGGGGCGGATGATGCCTCCGCCGCTGCCGACGTAGATGATGTTCGGGTTCGATGGGGCCACGGCGATGGCACCGATGGAGGTCGTCGACTGGCCGTCGAACAGCGGCTCCCAGGTGGAACCATAGTCAGTGGAGCGCCACACCCCGCCGTTGTCGAAGCCGATGTAGAACACGTTGGGCTGACTGGGCACGCCGTCGAGGGCGCGCGTACGTCCTGCCCGCGTCGGCCCGATGGCGCGCCAGCGCAAGTCGCTGTAGAGGTCTGAGGGCTGGGCCATGGCGGGCGCGGCCGAGCCCGCGAGAAGAATCAACGCCGTGACGAAGGCAGAAGTGAAGGTGCGCACGGAAGCTGCCTCCTTGAGAGCCGGCGATCGCCCGAGCGGGAGCGACCGGCGGTGGGACCAGGGCCAATCGCAGCAGGGCCGGGAACCAGCCCAGTGTATGTCAGGACCGCGGTCACCACTGCCCAGCTGTTGCTGGCTGGTCGCGGCTGCGACATGATGACGACGCCTTCGAAGGAAGCGGTTTGCTGCGCAGAACGACGATTGCCATCATCGGCGGCGGCCTCGCCGGCCTCTGTGCCGC
>JBDTWC010000501.1:0-3318 GCA_040006875.1 Acidobacteriota bacterium
GATCCAGAAGAAGGGCGACAGCGATCCTGGGCAGTGGAACGCCGAGTTCGAGCGCCTCATGATCGAGCTGGCGCGCGTGTCGCGCGAGATTCGCCAGCGCTCGTAGCGGCCGGCCGCCGCGATCACGACGTCGGGCCGCCCCACCACTCCACGCCGGCGCGCTCGGGACGGCGGAACAGGAAGATCAGCGCCACGCCGGCACCGAAGCCGGCGATGTGCGCCCAGAACGCCACGCCGCCCGGCATCTGTTCAGCGGCCGGCGGCGCCATGCTGCCCAGTCCGCTCACGAACTGGATCAGGAACCACAGCCCGAGCAGATAAACGGCCGGAATCTCGATGACCATCAGCGGGAACGGAAAAAGCGTGAGCACGCGGGAGCGCGGGTAGAGCACGAAGTAGGCGCCCATCACGCCGGCGACCGCGCCCGAGGCGCCGACCATGGGCACCAACGACTCGGGCGACATCGCGGTCTGCACGAGCGCGGCGGTGATGCCACAGAGCAGATAAAAAGCCACGAAGCGGCCGTGGCCCATGCGGTCTTCGACGTTGTCGCCGAAGATCCACAGGTAGAGCATGTTGCCGATGAGATGCATGAGCCCGCCGTGCACGAACATCGACGAGACCACGTCGCGCCAGGAGAAGGCGCCCGGGATCAGGCCGAAAGTGCCCACGAAGACCTCGAACTCGCGCTCGGACAGGCTCATCTCGCGCAGGTAGACGAGCACGTTGAGCGCCAGCAGCGTCACGATGACGCCGGGCCAGGTGCGGGAGGGAATGACGTCGCGGAGCGGAATCATCGGCGCGGTTGGCTCTCCCCGTTAGTATTGCGTATGCTGGGATGCGGTCCCAAGCGGCCGGCACATCCCAGACCCCGATATGCGCTGCCGATTCTGTGACACCGAGATTGCCGACAAGGCGATCATCTGCTTTCGCTGCGGACGCGCCACCACCGATGCACGCGTGGCGCCGCCGCCACTGCGCCGCGGGCCGAGTGGGGTGGTCACTGCCGCCGTGGTCGTCGTCTCCGGCGCCGCCGCCGCCTACCTGCCGGAACTGGCCGACCACTCGGTGCTGTGGGCCGGGTGGGCCGGGCTCACCGCCCTGGCCGGGGTCACGACCGGCGCCTGGTGGCGCGGACGCCGCTGACTTCTGACGCGTCTGCTCCGGTGGCGCTCGCAGGCGCAACGGACATATGATCGACGCGATTCCACATGGCTGATCCACGTCTCGAAGTCAACGACGGCCTCGGCCGTCGCGTCATCCTCATCGACAAGCCGACCCTCACGATCGGCCGGCGCACCGAGAGCGACGTGCGCCTGGTGGGTAGCGACGTGTCGCGCGAGCATGCCGAGATCGCCCAGCAGGACGGCGTGGTGTGGCTGAAGGATCGCGGCTCGCGCTACGGCACGTTCGTGAACGGCGAGGCCATCACCGAGCACCGCCTCAAGCACGGCGATCGGGTGCAGCTCGGACGGACCGGCGGCGCCGAAGTGGTGTTCCTGACCGACGCCGCCCCGTCGTCGTCGGGCACGTCGGTCGCCGGCACGGCCGTCGGCGATATCCGCCAGATGGCGACGCTGCTCGAGGGCCTGCGCGCGCTCGGCTCCGGGCGCGTGCTCGACGAAGTGCTCGCGCTGGTGCTCGATGCCGCCATCGGCGTCACCGGCGCCGAACGCGGCTTCATCATGCTGGCCGGCGACGACGGCGCGCTCGACATGAAGATGGCCCGGGCGCGCGGCCGCATCACCTTGCCGGGCAACCGCTTCGACATGAGCCGGAAGATTCCGGAAGAGGTGTTCGCGACTGGCGAGCTGAAGGTCGTGGCCGACCTGCTCGACGGCGATCTGGCGCAGGACCACCGCGGCACCGTGGCCCTGGGCATCCGTCACGTGCTGTGCACGCCGCTGCGCCTGGTGCGCTATCTCGATCGACCCGACATGGCGCCCGAGGCCCACGCCATCGGCGTGCTCTACCTCGACAGCCGTGAGAAGGGGCAGTTGCTCTCACAGGCGACGCGCAGCGCCCTCGATACCCTGGCCAACGAGGCCGGCGTGGCCATCGAGAACGCGCGTCTCTACCGCGAGACGCTCGAGAAGGCCAAGATCGAACACGAGTTGCGGATCGCGGCCGAGATCCAGCGCTCGCTCCTGCCGGAAGGGCGCCGTGACGGCGATTTCTTCCAGGCCATGGGCGCGTCGCTGCCGTCGCGGTCGATCGGCGGCGACTTCTTCGAATACACCGACATGGACAACGGCGGCATCGGCGTCGTGCTCGGCGACGTAGCCGGCAAGGGCCCGGCTGCGGCATTGCTCACGGCCAAGATCCAGGGGCTGTTCTCGGCACAGGTCGGCGGCGGCAGTCCGGCCACGGCCATGAAGCTCGTGAACACGGGCCTGCTCAAGCGTCAGATCGACGCCCGCTACGCCACCGTGTTCTTCGCGACGCTGACGCCCGACGGCCTGCTGACCTACTGCAATGCCGGCCACAATCCGCCGATCGTGGTCGGCCCAAGCGGTGTGCGCTCGCTCGCGTCGGGCAGCGTGCCGGTCGGCCTGTTCAGCAGTGCCACCTACTCAGACGCCGAGACCAGGCTCGACCAGGGCGACGTGCTCATCATCTACAGCGACGGCGTCACCGAGGCGCTCAACGTGGCCGGCGAGGAGTTCAGCGACGAACGGCTGGCCGCCCAGGCCGTGAAGCATCGCCTGGCGCCGCTCGGCGACCTGGTGCAGCACATCATCACCGCCGTGCAGACCTTCGCGGCTGGCGCGCAGCAGAGCGATGACGTCACGGTGCTGGTGGCTCGCTACGTCGGGCCGGGCGGCAACCCGATGCCGGTAACGGCCAGCGCCGCCAACTGATCGACGCCTGGGGCGGCGGTCCCGCCGCCCTGTACACGACCAAGGGCCGGTCCCTGGCGGAACCGGCCCCGTGCGGAGTCGCCGTCTGGCCTGCCCCAGCGGGCCGGCCGTCAGGGTCGTGTCACTTGCGCGCTGCGGTCGGCACGTAGTCGCGCTCGCCGTAGCCGGTGTAGATCTGGCGCGGCCGCGAGATCTTCTGATCGCTGTCGAGCAGCATCTCTTCCCACTGGGTCGCCCAGCCCACGGTGCGGGCGATGGCGAAGAGCACCGGGAACATGGCCATCTGGAAACCCATCGCCTCGTAGATCAGCCCCGAGTAGAAGTCGACGTTCGGATACAGCTTGCGCTGCACGAAGTAGTCGTCTTCAAGCGCGATCCGCTCGAGCTCGAGAGCGATGTCGAGGAGCGGGTTCTTGCCGGTCACCTCGAAGACTTCGTAGGCGGTATTCTTGATGAT
>JBDTWC010000502.1:0-3317 GCA_040006875.1 Acidobacteriota bacterium
CGATACGGCCGGCACCTGGGCTGCGTTGAACGGCCACGTGTTGCGCAGAATCCGCATGCCGTCGATGGCGCCGTCGATCCGCGGCGCCACCACCGGCACCGTGGGCATCACCAGCACGTCGACCTCGGCGAGCACGCCCTCCACCGAGCGCTGGAACGCGTCGCGCGCCTCCCGCGCCGTGGCCACGGCCGTGGGGGTCGGGCCAGGACCGGCAAATACAGCGGCGAAGTCATTCGAGAAAGCATCGGGACGCGCCCGCCACGCGCGCGCGTAGGTGGCGCGAATCTCGCTGACCGCGATCGGATCGAACATCTGGTCGTAGTGCGCTGCGTGAATGAACAGCGCGTGATCCCGGACGCGCGCTCCAGCCGCGCGCAGGCTATCGATGGCGCGCTCCACTGCCGTCGCCACGCCGCGGTCCAGGTTCTCGAAAAAATATGCGCGCGGCACGCCGACGCGCAGGCCCGACACCCCGCGCGCAAGCGTACTGCGATAGACAGCCAGGAACGCCTCGCCCGCGAGCCCTCGTCCACCGCCGCCGCGCGCGGGCGTGATGGCGGCGAGCGTCAACGCGGCGTCGTCCATGCTGCGCGTCAGCAGGCCCACGTGATCGAACGTGGGGCAGGCGCCGAGCAGGCCCGTGGTCGGCAGCAGGCCGAACGACGGCTTGAGCCCGACGCATCCGCACAGCGCCGCCGGGATCCGCACGCTGCCGCCGGTGTCGCTGCCCGTCGCGACCAGCGCCAGGCCGCCAGCCACCGCCGCCGCCGATCCGCCGCTCGACCCGCCGGCGATGCGACTGTGGTCGACCGGATTGTGGGTGGTGCCGAAGAACGGATTGATGGTCGTGACTCCGCCCCCGAGTTCGTGCGTGTTGGTCTTGCCGAGCAGCACCGCCCCTGCCGCGGTGAGCCGGGCCACGACATCGGCGTCGTCGCGCGGCACGTCATGTTCGTAGAGTCGCGATCCGGCCGTGGTGCGCACGCCGCGGGTGCGGAAGAGATCCTTGTGCGCCACGGGCACGCCCATCAGCGCGCCGCGCGTAAAGGTGCCGCCGGTGCCGCGCAGGAGCCGACGCGTCTCCTCGGTGGCGCGATCGCGAGCCACGGTCACGTAAGCGCCCAACGCGCCGTTCTCGGCGTCGATTCGCTTTAGATAGGCCGCCGTGACTTCGAGCGGCGTGAGCTGGCCCGAGGCAAAGGCGACTTCCAGCTCAGCGATCGACAGGCTGGTCGGGTCGTCTGCTCCCGCAGGCGCAGAGGCGCCGGCTGCCGGCGCGCCCGCCCGCGCTGACGTGCTGGCCGGCGCTGAAGCTCTCGCGCGATCTGGCGCAGAGGCGCTCGCGGACCACGCCGCCACCGCTGCCAGCCATTCCCGCCGGGTCATGAGCCCAGAGCATATGACACGGCCTGCGGGAGGCACGCATCCGGCTCAGGCGTTTCCGCTATCATCAGGCCCGGTCCGCGCCGAATGCTGGGCCTCAGGAGAGATGCCATGGGGTGTACGAGTCGTAGTGTTCGCATCACGGTGCTGGCCGCCAGCCTGGTCTGGTTGACCTCGGCGGCGCCGGCCGTGGCCCAGCACGACATGTCGATGGGTGGAGCCGATACCGCGGCAAAGCCCAACGCCTCGGGCAAACTGGAACTGCCGAAGTACGTCTCCGAACCCATTCCCCTCTTCACCGTCGGTCTCGGCACGTTCACCCGCAAGATCTCCTCCACCAACTACGAAGCCCAGAAGTTCTTCGACCAGGGCTTCCAGATGATGTATTCCTTCGCCAAGCTCGACGCCGTGCGCTCGTTCCGCGAGTCGTGGAAGCGCGACCCGGGCTGCGCCATCTGCTACTGGGGCGAGGCGTGGGCGTGGGGCTCGTATCTGAACGGCCCGATGCTGCCCGAACACTCGCCCTTCGCCTACGCCGCGCTGCAGAAGGCGCTCGCCCTGCGCACCACCGCGGCGCCGTGGGAGAAGGCGTTCATCGAGGCGATGCAGGTGCGCTACGTGGCCAACTTCGAGCCCAAGACGCGCATGGATCAGGAGCGTGCCTATGCCGAGGCGATGCACAAGGTGGCCGACCAGTTCCCCGACGATCTCGACGCCATGACGCTCTACGGCGACGCCCTGTTCCTGCTCGAGCCGCGCCGCGGCACGCGCGATCTGGCCGACCCCAACGTGCAGCGCCTCCACAAGGTGCTCGAGAGCGTGCTGGCGCGCGACATCAAGCACCCGGGCGCGTGCCATCTCTACGTGCATGCCACCGAGTCCACCACCGATCCGGGCAAGGCGGCGGCCTGCGCCGAGTTCCTCGGTAGCCTCGTGCCCGGTGCGAGCCACATGAACCACATGCCGTCGCACACCTGGAACGAGATCGGGCGCTGGAACGACGGCGTGCGCGCCAACATCCAGGCCTGGCACAGCGACCTGAAGGCAGCCATCGGCGAGGGCTTCGCCATCTATCCCGATCACAACCTGCACATGCTGCTGTTCGCGGCCTCGAACGACAGCCAGGGCGCCGTGGCGACGCAGGCCGGCAAGGACTACGCCAAGAGCACCGGCGACACGTTGTACCAGGTGCTCACGCTGCTGCGTTTCGGCCGCTTCGACGAGATTCTCGACGTCACCAAGCGTCCCGAGCGCGATGTGAACGGCGGCCTGTGGGACTTCGCGCAGGGCTACGCGCGGCTGCGCACCGGCGAGATCGACTACGCCCGGCTCTACCTCTCGCGCGTGAAGCACACGGCGGCGACCTCCACGCAGAGCTTCCGCAATCACCCCGCCAAACTCCTGCTCGGCATTGGCAGCAACATTCTCGAGGGCGAGATCCTGCGCAGCACGGGCGACAAGCAGGGCGCGCTCGCACGGTTTGAAGAGGCCGTGAAGCTCGACGATCAGCTGGAATACGACGAGCCCGAGCCGCTGCCGTTCGCCGCGCGCCACTGGCTCGGCGCGATGCAGCTAGAAGTGGGCCGGCCCGCCGACGCCGAGGCCACCTACCGCAAGGAACTGGTCGAGCACCCCCACAACGGCTGGTCATTGCTGGGCGTGCAGCAGGCACTGAAGGCCCAGGGAAAGCCCACGGCCGAGATCGACGCCGAACTCGCGAAGGCCTGGGAGCGCTCCGACACCTGGATTCGCGCGTCGCGATTCTAGTCTCACCTCGACGGCCGCACCGCCGTCGGTCGGCCGACATTCGACCCGGGCCCTGTGGAGCGATCCGCCGGGCCCGTCGGTCGCACGCTCGCCCGGTCATGGACTCCCGCAGTATCATCGCGGCTCCATGCCTTCCACCCGTCGTGTCCGCGTCGGCGTCCTCGGCG
>JBDTWC010000503.1:0-3315 GCA_040006875.1 Acidobacteriota bacterium
GACCGCACGCCCCAAGGGCCACGCCGCGGTTTCGACCGGAACCGCCTGGCGGCGGGGGTGGTGCGGCGTTTTTCGGCCACGTTCTCGACCGACATCGGCTATATCTGGGAACATGCGGTCACGCCGGACGGCCGTCGCAACGACCACGTGATGGTGGCGGTGCTCAACCTTTCCGTGCCGCGCTGAACGTTTCGAGCCAGCGCGGTCACCGCTGCTGGAGTGCCATGCGCGCGCACAACAAAGACCCGCAAGTCACCATGACGCCCGAGCGGGCGCTCCACTACCTACGCGAGGGCAATGGCCGGTTCATCCACAACCTGAAGGCGAATCGGAACCTGCTCGAGCAGGTCAATGAGACCAGCGACGGCCAGTGGCCCTTTGCCACCATCCTGAGCTGCATCGACTCGCGCACCTCAGCCGAACTGGTTTTCGACCAGGGCCTGGGCGACATCTTCAGCATCCGCATGGCCGGCAACGTGCTCTCCGACGCGGTGCTCGGCAGCATGGAGTTTGCGTGCAAGCTGGCCGGCTCGCGCCTGCTCGTCATTCTCGGGCACACCAGTTGCGGCGCCATCAAGGGCGCGTGCGACAATGTGCAGCTCGGCAATCTGTCCACGGTGTTGAACCTGATTCAGCCGTCGGTGTACTTCGAGCGCACGGTGACCGAGAACCGCACCGGCTCCAACCCCGGCTTCGTCGATCGGGTGGCTCAGATTCAGGTGCGCCGCGCCGTGGAAGGGGTGATCGAGCGCAGCATGGTGCTGCGCGAGATGATCGAGCAGGGCGAAATCGGTCTGATCGGCGCGATGTACGACGTCGCCACGGGCAGCGTGCAGTTCTTCGACGAGACGTGGATGTGCGGCGGGGTGCGGCACTTCTATCTCGATGCCAGCCTGCATGCGCACACCGCCGCCGTGGCGGCAACCACCGCCGGCGCCGACGGCTCGACCGGGCGGCCCAACGGCGCCGCGTGAGCTGATGGTGCGGCCGGCGCGCCGACGTTGGCCATCCCGGGCTATCCCTTTTCGTTTCAGGAGCACAGACCGACCATGCGCAGCCAATCCGTCCTCGTGAGTGCCGCTCTGCTGATGCTGGCCGCCGCCACCGTTGCTGCCCAGCGCGGGACCTCGGGACCGCCCGAACAGACCACGGTGCCGCCGGTCAATCACCTGCCCAATCCCTACGAGACGGTGCGCAACTTCGGCACGCTGCCCGATGGACGGACGTGGGGATCGGTGAGCGCGGTGGCCGTGGACATCGACGGCACTTCGATCTGGGCCGGCGATCGCTGCGGCGCCAACTCGTGCGCCGGGTCGGACGTGAATCCGATCGTGAAGCTGGATCGCACGGGTCGCGTCGTGGCCCAGTTCGGCGCCGGGCAGATCCTGTGGCCGCACGGCATCGACCTGGACGCGCAGGGCAATGTCTGGGTCGTCGACGCGCGCTCGGCGACGGCGGAGGAGCTGAAGGCATTTCCGAATGCCGCCGGCAAGGGCCACGCGGTGCTGAAGTTCAGCCCCCAGGGCAAGCTCCTGCTCACGCTCGGCACGCCAGGCACGGCGGGTGCGCCGCCGCAGGCTTTCACCGAGCCCAACGACGTGGCGATTGCGCCCGACGGCAGCATCTTCGTGGCCGAAGCGCACAACGATCAGTACCTGGATCAGAACGCGCCCACCGGCGTGGGCCGGATCTCGAAGTTCACGGCCGATGGCACCTTCATCAAGAGCTTCGGCACCTACGGCTACGGCCCCGGTCAGTTCCGCGGCGCCCACGCCCTGGCGTTCGACTCCAAGGGGCGGCTGTTTGTCGCCGATCGCGGCAACCGGCGCCTGCAGATCTTCACCCAGGACGGCGCCCACCTCGACACGTGGTACCAGTTCAGCCGCATCAGCGGGCTGGCCATCACCGCCGACGACACGCTCTACGCCATCGACTCCGAGTCCGACGACGACTACAACCCGGGCTGGCGCAAAGGACTGCGGGTCGGCAGCGCGCGCACCGGCGAGGTGTGGTACTTCGTGCCGGAGCACGTGTCGAAGCAGGCCTCGGGCATGGGCGGCTACGGCTCGATGGGTGAGGGCGTGACCGTGGATCGCGCGGGCAATGTCTTTGCCGGCGAAGTCGGGCCGATCCAGGGGCTGACCAAGTTCATCCCGCGGCTGAAGCGCTGAGACGCGCACGACTCGGCCGGCGCCGGCGTCGCTGCGCGGAAGTGCCTTCGCTGGCGTGAGATTGTGCGGCCGGCGGGCCGCCGAGGTTGCTCTCGACCTCGGGCCCGCCAATACTGCTCGCATGACCACCAGTGCTCAGCTCCTGTCTGCCGCCGTCGTCGCCACCTTCGTCGGCGGCGCCGCCGCCGCCTCCGCGCAGACCGTGAGCGGGCAGTTCGCGCTCGGTGGCAAGCCGCTGAAGCCGACGCACGTGGCCGCCTTCCGCATGCGCGACACGCGCGCGCCGCGCACCATGCAGACCTACGTGATGCTCACGCTCACGGCCGTGGACGCGGCCACCATCGGCGCGGCCATCGATCCGTATGCCTTGGCGATCAACGACCAGGCGGTGAGGGAGGCGGACTACATCGGCCTGCATATCAACGCCGACGGCCAGACCACCATCAACACGCACTCGGGCGGCACGCAGTACATGGACTCGAGCGGGATGGTGATGGGCCAGCAGGGTTCGCTGGTTGCGACCTGCAAGGAGAACACCGCCGAGCGCATTGCCTGCACGGTGAAGACGGCCAAACCGGTCAAGCCGATCGACGGCCCGTCGTGGACGCTCGATGTCACCTTCGCGGCGCCGATCACCACGCGTGCCCCCGGCCAGCCGCTGCCGCCCGATGGCGGCCCGGCCGGCCAGGCGCTGCTCGCGCTCGTCAAGGCCGTGAGCGGCGGCAATCTCGCAAACATCGTGGCGCTGCTCACGCCGAACGAAGCCAAGGGCTATCAGGAGTCCTACAACTCCTCGGCCGAGAACCTGCGCTCGGCCAAGGACGTGCTCGGCGTACGCCTGCCCAAGCAGCCCAAGATCACCGGCGGCGAGTTGCTCGCCCCCGACCACGCCGTGCTCGAAGTGGAAGGCATGCCGTTCCCCGAGAGCCGCACCCTCTATCTGGTCGAGATGCGTTTGAACGGTGGCCGCTGGCAGTACGACAACTCCGTGCCGGCGGGCCGGCTGCGCTGACTACGCCAGCAGATTCGGGAACGCCGCCTCGCTTACCGGGTAGCCCGGGAACACCCGGCCCGCGGCGTCCGCGCTGGCGCCCAGATGGCGCACCACGACTTCCGCGAAGACGTCGCGGAAGTCGGTCGTGAT
>JBDTWC010000504.1:0-3301 GCA_040006875.1 Acidobacteriota bacterium
GCCACGCTCGTGCCCCAGGCCGACGCGTTCCAGGTGAAGCGGCTGCGCGATGCCGGCGCGGTCATCCTCGGCAAGACCACGATGCACGAGCTGGCCGCCGGCATCACGACCATCTCCTCGCTCACCGGCCAGACGCGCAATCCCTACGACCTGATGCGTGTGCCCGGCGGGTCGAGCGGCGGCACCGGCGCCGCCGTGGCCGCCAGCTTCGGCGCCGCGGGTATGGGCAGCGACACCTGCGGATCGATTCGCATCCCGGCCGCCAACCAGAATCTCGTCGGCCTGCGCGCGACGCGCGGACTGTCGAGCCGCGCCGGCGTGATGCCGCTCTCGGACACGCAGGACGTCGCCGGGCCATTGGCGCGCACCGTGGCCGACCTGGCCATCATGCTCGACGCCACCGTCGGTCCCGACCCCGCCGATCCGGTGACGGCCGATGCCGCTGCGCACGTGCCGCCGTCCTACCGCGACGGCCTGGCCGCCGCCACGCTCAAGGGCAAGCGCATCGGGGTGTTGCGCGCACTCTTCGGCGATCAGCCCGAGGACGACGAGGTGGCCGGCATCGTGCGCAAGGCGCTCGACGCCATGAAGGCGCAGGGCGCGGAGGTAGTGGACGTGGCCGTGCCCGGTCTCGACGACCTGCTGCGCGACAGCAGCGTCATCGGCGACGAGTTCAAGTTCGACCTGGCCAAATACCTCGCCGCGCACCCCGGAGCGCCGGTCACGTCGCTTGGCGAGATCATCGAACGCGGCCTGCACCACGATCAGCTCGATCAGACGTTCCGCCTGCGCA
Organism: Acidobacteriota bacterium; assembly: GCA_040006875.1. Lineage (GTDB taxonomy): Bacteria > Acidobacteriota > Vicinamibacteria > Vicinamibacterales > UBA2999 > CADEFD01. Next base: position 794 of record JBDTWC010000504.1, read on the forward strand.
ACGCGCCCGAGCGCCGCGACAGCGAACACTATCGCCTCGCCCTGCTCAAACGTCGCGCGCTGCGCGAGGCGGTGAGCACCACGCTCGAGAGCCTGCGCCTCGACGCCATCGCCTATCCCACGCTGCGCCGCAAGCCGGCGCTCATCGGCGAGGCGCAGATCGGCACGACGTGTCAGTTGAGCGCCACGACTGGGCTACCGGCCATCTCGATGCCCGCGGGCTTCACCGTGGACGGCCTGCCGATCGGCGTGGAACTGCTCGGCGCCGCGTTTGCCGAGCCGGCGCTGCTCGGTTTGGCCTCGGCGTGGGAAGTGGCGGCCACGCCTCGGCACGCGCCCTTCAGCACGCCGGCGCTCGTGAACAACGCCGCGCCGCCGCCGGCGCGCGTCGCGATCGCGGTCGGCGACACGGCGTTCGGGGCCCGCGTGCTCATCGACTACGAGAGCATCACTGGCGCCCTCAGGTACACCGCCAATGCCACCGTACCGGCCACCGACCGACTGCTCGCGCTCACGCTGCAGCGCAGCCTCGGCGATCGGCCAGGGCCGATCGTGGCGCAGCTGCTGCCTCGGGGGTACGTCATGGCCACGGCCCTGCTGACCATGCGCGGGCGCGATCGCGAGGATCTGATCGCCGGCCGCCTCTTCGTGCACCTCTACACCGAGCGCGTGCCGCTCGGCGCCCCACGGGTGCAGGTGCGTCTGCCGTGAGGTCGTGCCCTCGGGCGGCGATCGCGGCGCTAGGAACGGCGCTCCGTCACGGTGCGACTGAGCGTCGATGACTGACCCGGTGTCCGAGTTTCCGACCGCGCGCTGGAGCGAGGCGAAGGCGCTCTTCGATGCCGTCGTCGATCTCAGCGCGGCCGATCGCGAACGCGTCCTCCGCGAGCGCGCCGCCGACGCCGACCTCGTGACCGAAGTGCGATCGCTGCTCGCCTGGCACGCCGACACGTCCGAGTTCCTGGAGACGCCGGCGATGCTGGTGCCGAACATGGCCGTGGCGGCCGAGGGCCCCGATCCGCTGGTCGGCACGGCCGTGGGCACCTGGCGCATCGTCGGCATCATCGGCCGCGGCGGCATGGGCGTGGTCTATCGCGCCGAGCGGGCCGACGACGCCTTCACGCGCGAGGCCGCCGTGAAAGTGATCGGTCCAGACGCCGATGCGGCCAGCGTGGTCGAGCGCTTTCGCGTCGAACGCCAGACCCTGGCCGGTCTCGATCACCGCAACATCGCCCGTCTCCTCGATGGCGGCACGATGCCGGGCGGCCAGCCCTACTTCGTGATGGAGTACGTGGACGGCCTGCGCATCGACGCCTACTGCGACCAGCGCCGGCTCTCGATTGCCGATCGGCTCGAGCTCTTCGGAAGGATCTGCAACGGCGTCCAGTACGCGCATGCGAACCTGGTCGTGCATCGCGACATCAAGCCCGACAACATCCTGGTCACCGCCGACGGCACCCCGAAGCTGCTCGACTTCGGCGTGTCGCGTATCCTGTCGCGCAATCCCGATCCCAGCGACGCCACCGAAGGGGCGGCGACATGGCTGATGACGCCGGACTTCGCCAGTCCAGAGCAGATGAGCGGACGGCCCAGCACCACCAGCACCGATGTCTACTCGCTCGGCGTCGTGCTCTACGTGTTGCTGGTCGGCGAGCGGCCCTATCGCCTCACTGGCACCACGCCGTCAGCGATCCAGGCGCAGCTCGCCGAGGCGGAAGTGACCCCGCCAAGTGTGGCCGCGCTCCGTGGCGACGAGGCAGTCGCGCGCGCTGAGCGGCGCGCCACGACGCCAGGCGCACTGGCCGATCACCTGCGCGGCGACCTCGACGCGATCGTCACCAAGGCGCTGGCTCGGGCTCCCGGTGAGCGCTACACGAGCGTGTTGGAGTTGCTCCACGATCTCGGTGCCCATCGCCACTCGCGGCCGGTGTCGGCGCATGCGGCCACCCCGCTCTACCTGGTCCGCAAGTTCGCCGGACGCCACACTAAGCTCCTGGCGGCAATTGCCGTCGTGGTGGCCGTGGCGCTCACGGGCGTGGCCGCAGTGCTGTGGCAGGCGTCGGTGGCGGCGACGCAGCGGGGGCTGGCGGAGCGACGCTTCAACGACGTGCGCCAGCTGGCCAACGCCTTCATGTTCGACGTCAACGACACAATCATGAACGTGCCCGGCACGATGGCCACGCGCGAGCTGATCGTGAAGACCACCGTGGCCTACCTCGACAGCCTGGCACGGGAGTCGGCCGGAGACTACGGCCTGCAGCGCGAGCTGGCCGGCGCCGGGGTGCGGGTCGGCGACGTGCAGGGCAACCCGTCGAGCGCCAACCTGGGCGATACGGCCGGTGCGCTCACCAGTTACCGGCGGGCCGTGGCCCTGGCCGAGGGGGCGCGCGAGGCGCTGCCCGGCGATCGCGAGGCCTCGCGTGCGCTCGCTGGTGCGCACCGGCGCATGGCCGACGTGCTCGCCTGGTCGGGTGACACCGCCGCAGCGCTGACCGAGAGCGAGCTGTCC
>JBDTWC010000505.1:0-3299 GCA_040006875.1 Acidobacteriota bacterium
GCTGGCGGAGAGCGCAGTATCCGCGCTGCGCGGCGGCCTGGTGCCGCTGGCCCGAGTCGTGACGCCGAACATTCCCGAGGCGGAAGTGCTGACCGGTCTGTCGATCCAGACCGTCGAAGACGCGGTGCGGGCGGCGCACGCCATTCGCGCCATGGGCGCACGAGCGGTGATCGTCAAGGGTGGCCACCTGCACCGCGATGACATCGTCGACGTGCTCGTCGACGGCAGTCGCATCGTGCAGATCGTGGCGGCGCGGGTCGCCGGCGTGCACACCCACGGCACCGGCTGCACCTTCGCGGCGGCGATCGCGGCCCGCCTCGCCGTCGGCGACGACGTGGAGGCGGCCGCGCGCGCGGCTCAGGCCTACGTCGCTGGCGCGATGCGCGCCGGCGTGCCCCTCGGGCGGGGCCATCGGCCGCTGGACCACTTCTGGCGCGTCCGGCCCGCTATACTCAGTCAGTCGTAGCCGGGTGGACGCGAGTCCACGTCAAACCGATCGCCCGACCCCGGGCCCCGAGACCAGCCCGTCATGCCGCCCGCCACCGCCATCAGCAGTGCCCCCCTCGCCGTCGAGGCCGTGCTGCGTGCGGTCGAAGGGCCGGGTGCGGGTGCCGTCACGACCTTCGTCGGCTTGGTACGCGATCACAACCTGGGCCGCGCAGTGCTGTGGCTCGACTACGAGGCCTACGTGCCGCTGGCCGAGAAAGCGCTCGAACGGATCGTGAGCGAGGCGGAAGCGCGCTGGACTGGCGCCCGCGTCGCCATCCATCACCGCACCGGTCGGCTCGAAATCGGCGAGGCCAGCGTGGTCATTGCCGTGGCCACGCCGCATCGCGCCGATGCCTTCAGTGCCTGCCGCTACGCGATCGAGCGCATCAAGCAAATCGTGCCGATCTGGAAGCACGAGCACTTCGCAGGCGGCGAGGTGTGGATTGAAGGCGCCACCGCCGATCCCGACGACACCGCCGCGCGCGACGCGGCCCTGAAGGTCGCATGCGCGTAACCGTCAAGCTGTTCGCGCGCCTGCGGGAACTGGTCGGCACGAGCGACCTCGCTCTCGAGGTGCCGGACGGCGCCACGGTGGGTGACGTGTGGCAGACGCTCGTGGGCGCACATCCGGCGGCCGCGGTCTACGAGCGCTCGATGTCGTGCGCGGTGAATCTCGACTACGCCCGGATGACGACGCCCGTCACCGCGGGCGATGATGTGGCGTTTCTGCCGCCGGTCTCCGGCGGCACCGACGCGGAGCTGAGGTAGGGCATGCTCGACAAACTGGCCAGCGTGGAACAGCGCTACGAATCGCATTCGGCGGCCCTGGCCTCGCCGGCTGTGCAAAGCGACGCCAACGAGTACCGCAAGCACGCCAAGGCGCTGGCCGAAATCGAGCCGCTGGTGCACGCCTATCGCGACTACCGGCAGGTGCTCGACCAGATCAGCCAGGCCAAGGAGCTGGCCACCGGCGCCGACGCCGACATGGCGGAACTGGCGGGCGAGGAGCTCGGTGAGCTGAACGCCAGGCGCGAGGCCATGCTGGCCGCGATCAAAGTGCTGCTCCTGCCCAAGGATCCGAACGACGAGAAGAACGTCATCCTCGAGATTCGCGCCGGCACCGGCGGCGAGGAAGCGGCGCTCTTTGCCGCCGATCTGTTCCGGATGTACAGCCGCTTCGCCGAGAAGCAGGGCTGGAAGATGGACGTGATGTCGCTGAGCGAGGTCGGCCACGGCATCCGCGAGGTGATCGTCAACATCGAGGGCAAGCGGGTCTACAGCCGGCTCAAGTTCGAGAGCGGCGTGCACCGCGTGCAGCGCGTGCCCGACACCGAAGCCAGCGGCCGCATCCACACCTCTACGGCCACGGTGGCGGTGCTGCCCGAAGCCGAGGAAGTAGACATTCAGATCGAGGCGAAGGACCTGCGCATCGACACCTTCATGTCGAGCGGCCCGGGCGGGCAGAGCGTGAACACCACCTATTCCGCCGTGCGCCTCACGCACTTGCCCACCGGCATGGTCGTGTCGCAGCAGGACGAGAAGTCGCAGATCAAGAATCGCGCGAAAGCCATGAAGGTGCTGCGCGCCCGCCTCTATGAGATGGAGCTGCAGAAGCAGCAGGACGCCGAGGCCAAGGAACGGCGCGGCCAGGTGGGCACAGGCGAACGGTCCGAGAAGATCCGCACCTACAACTTCCCGCAGAGCCGCATCACCGACCACCGGGTGGGCTTCACGACCCACCAGCTTCCCACGGTCTTGAACGGCGAGCTGGTCGAGATCCTCGATGCGGTGACGACGTTCTTCCAGTCGGAGCGGCTCAAGGACGCCACCGACACCGACACGCCGTCGGAACCCGAGCCGGCAAAGAAGTAGGCCGGGCCACGGTGGCGCGCCTTCGCGACCTGGTCGACAACGCTCGAGCCCGCCTCGCGACGGCGGGGATAGCGGCGCCTGAAGCCGCCTTCGACGCGGAGTTGCTGATGCGCGACCTGCTGGGGTGGGACCGCGGCGCCTGGTTCCTGAGGCGCGACGACAGCGCCGACCCAGACGTCGCCGGCGCCTTCGAGCGCCGCATCGCGCGCCGGGCTGCGCGCGAGCCCGTGGCCTACATCCGCGGCGTGCAGGAGTTCTACGGCCGCGAGTTCCAGGTCGGGCCAGGGGTGCTGATCCCACGCCCTGAAACCGAGCTCGTCGTCGACGAGGCACTGGCCCTGCTGGCGGCACGCCCCTCGCCGCGCGTCGCCGACATCGGCACCGGTAGTGGCTGCCTGGCAGTCACGCTGGCGCTCGAGTTCACGTCTGCGCGCGTCGCCGCGACCGACATCTCGACCGCCGCCGTGAGGGTGGCGCGGGTGAACGCGGCCACGCACGGCGTCACCGAGCGCGTGACCATCACGGCCACGTCACTGCTCGACGGTGTGCCCGGCTTGTTCGACCTGATCGTATCGAATCCGCCCTACGTGCCCGACAGCGCCGCCGCGGAGCTCGCGCCCGAAGTCGTCGACCGCGAGCCACGCCTGGCCCTCTTCGGCGGCGCCGACGGCCTGCGCGAGGTGCGCGCCGTCGTGACCCTGGCCGCCACGGCCCTGGCACCAGGCGGATCGCTGGTGATGGAGATCGGGATCGGGCAGTGGCCGCGCGTGCGGGCGGCACTGGAGGCGGTGGGGCTGGGCGGGCAGGCGCGGGTGCGCCACGATCTGCAGGACATCCCGCGCGCCGTGGTCGCGACGCGCGGGACCTGAGCGTCGCTCGTCTACCGGTTCGGGATCACGAGCTCCTGGCCCGGGTGGATCATGTTCGGGTCCTTGAGC
>JBDTWC010000506.1:0-3297 GCA_040006875.1 Acidobacteriota bacterium
GGGTCTACCTCTTCGGACGGCGGTCGCCCGGGGTGTCGCTCACGCAAGCCGGCGTGCTCGTCAACGCGCCCTACCGGCGCCTGCTCGCGGACGTGGACGCGCCGCTGCTCAAGGGCATCAGCGAACAGACCCGGGCGCGGTTCACGGCCAAGCAGATCGTGGTCAGCGACGGCTCGCGTGGCCAGAGCCGTCTGCATGCCGTGCTCCGCACCCCACTCACGCTCCTGCTGCTCGTGGCCGGTGTCGTGCTGCTCATCGCCTGCGCCAACATCGCCAACCTGCAGCTGGCGCGGGCCGCCGCGCGCGCCAACGAGATGGCCGTGCGTCTGTCGATCGGCGGCAGCCGCTGGCAGCTCGTGCGCCAGTTGCTCATCGAGTCGTGCGTGCTCGCCGCGGCGGGCGGCGCCGCGGGTCTGCTCGTGGCGCGCTGGACGCTGCAGGGCATCGCCACGTTGATGCCGGCCACCGCCGTGGACATGGCCGTCACCTTCGCCCTCGATTGGCGGGCCATGCTCTTCGGCGGCGTGCTCACCATCGGCGCCGGCCTGCTCTTCGGTCTCGCGCCGGCCCTGCGCGCCACGCGCCCCGACATCCTGTCCACGCTGAAGGACCAGTCGGGCCAGCCCTCGGGCGCCCGCTCGGCGGCGCGGCTGCGCACCGTGCTGTGCACGGCGCAGATCGGCCTCGCCATGGCGCTGCTCGTGTCGGCGGGGCTGTTCGTGAAGAGCCTGATCAACGTCTCGAACGTGGCGCTCGGGCTCGACCCGGAACGCCTCGTGACGTTCGCCGTGGCGCCCGGCCTGAACGGCTACTCGTCCGATGCCACCCGAGCGTTCGTCGAGCGCCTCGAGCACGACCTCGCCGCGATCCCCGGGGTCACCTCGGCGTCGGCGTCGCTCATCCGCGTGCTGTCGAACCAGAGCAACGGCGGCAATCTGGTGGTGGAAGGATTCAGCACCGACCTCGACGCCGACACCAACGTACGCATGCACGGCATCGGCCCCGATCTGTTCCGCACGCTCGGCACGCCGCTGCTGGCCGGCCGCACGTTTTCGGCTGCCGATACCATCGGCGCGCCGCGAGTGGCCATCGTGAACGAGGCGTTTGCGAAGAAGTTCAACCTGCTGCCCAATCCCGTGGGCCGGCGGCTGGCCCGGCGCGGCGCCACTGCGCTCGATACCGAGATCGTCGGCTACGTGCGCGACGCCAAATACAGCGACGTGAAGGGCGACGTGCCGGCGGTGCTCTACGAGCCTTACCGGCAGAAGCCCGACCTGTTCGCGATGTACTTCTACGTGCGCACGGCGCTGCCGCCCGAACCGCTGCTCGCGGGCATTCCCGGCGTGGTGTCGGCGATCGACCCGCGCGTGCCCGTGCGCGACCTGGTGACCATGCCCCAGCAGGTGCGCGAGAACACCTTCCTCGACCGCATGGTCGGCATCTTGTCGATCGCGTTCGCGTCGCTGGCCACCCTGATGGCGTCGCTGGGCCTCTACGCCGTACTCACCTACACGATTGCGCAGCGCACCAGGGAGATCGGGCTGCGGATGGCGCTCGGCGCCGACGCGGCCACGGTGCGCCGCATGGTGCTGCGGCAGATGGCGCGCATGACCGTCGCGGGCGGCGGCGTGGGCCTGCTCGCTGCCTTCGCGCTCGGCGCCGCGGCCAAGTCGCTGCTGTTCGGGCTCGACGGCTTCGATCCGGTGGTCGTGGGCGCGTCGGTGGGCCTGCTGGCGGTGATCGCCATGGCGTCAGCACTGGCCCCGGCGATGCGGGCCTCTCGCATCGATCCGATGCGCGCCCTGCGCTGGGACTAGCGGCGCGCGACGGCGCGTGGCGGGTGGCCCCGGCGGCATGCGCACGGCGCCAACGCAACGCCGCGCCACCTCGCGCACGGAACCATTCGCGACCCGTGGTGTCAAATATTTACAACTGACGACATTCGGGCCCGAACGTCGTCCTTCGAAAGCGCGTGGCCGCGCCTCGACGGGCGGAACATGCGCGAGGAGGACCGATCATGCCTCGCGATCTGTTCGGGAACGTCACACGTCGGTTCGACGGCGTCGGTGCGCGCTCGCGCTACACCCTGCCGCTTTCGCTGGCCGCGCACACGCTCGCCGTGGCTGCAATCGTGGTGGTGCCGCTGGTGGCGTCGGATGCGCTACCGGCCCTGCGTGAGCGGCTGCAGCTCACGACGGTCACGCCCATCGTGCCGCCCGAGCCGCCGCGTCCCCGCGTAGTCCGGCCGCCCGACGCACCGCCGATGGCAATCAACGCCGCGCCGACCAGCGCGCCCGAGGGATTCACGAAGGAGCCGGAGATCGTCAGGGATCCCGCCGGCGGAGTGGACAGCGGGATCGGTGTCGTCGATGGCATCGAGCACGGCGTCGAGATGCTCGAGCCCCCGCCGCCGGCGCCGAAGATCGAGAAGGCACCGGTCACGGTGCGCGTCGGCGGCGGCATCAAGCCGCCCACCAAGATCGCCGATGCGACGCCGGGCTATCCCGCGATTGCGCAGGCCGCGCGCGTTCAAGGCGTCGTGATCATCCAGGCCACGATCGGCACGGACGGCCGCGTCATCGACGCGACGGTCCTGCGTTCGGTGCCGCTGCTCGACGAGGCCGCGCTCGCGGCCGTGCGTCAATGGCGCTACACGGCCACGCAATTGAACGGCGCGCCAGTGGCGGTGGTCATGACGGTCACGGTCAACTTCACGCTGCGGTGACGCCATGAGTCCCTACACCCCAAAATACGCGCCACCCGCCGTGCTGCCCCGGCGCCTTCACGCCACCGCCGACATGAACATCGCACCGATGATCGACGTGCTGCTCGTGCTGCTGGTGATCTTCATGGCCGCCCTGCCGCTGTCGCAGACTGGCCTCGATGCCACCGTGCCGGCCGAGACACAGCGCGCCGCCACGCCGTCGCTCGGCGACCAGATCGTGGTCGAGTACTCGGCCACACGCCAGTTGTCGCTGAACCGGCAGGACCTCACGATGGGCCAGCTTCGTGACCGGCTGCGCGCGGTGTTCGCGGAGCGCCGCGACAGGACGCTCTACCTCATGGGCGACGGCGCGCTGCGCTACGGCGAGGTAGTGTCGGTCATCGACGTGGCCAAGGGCGCGGGCGTGGACCGCGTGGGCATCGTCACGCCCGCGATGCGCGGCAGATAGTCCGCGTCGGGCCGGTCAGTGGCTTCGCACGCCGCGCGCCGCCACCGCCTGCTGCACCAGCGCCGCCGCGCCGTCGGCCGATCCGCCCGCGTCCACGCGGATCCAGCCGGCGGGCGGGCACGCC
>JBDTWC010000507.1:0-3286 GCA_040006875.1 Acidobacteriota bacterium
GGTGAAGGGGTGGCCCGCTCGACCCGATAAATGACCCGCGGGAGGCGTGCTAGGCTGGCAGAGCCTCCCCCAAGAGAGGTGCTCATGCTGGTCCGGACCGTGCCGCTCGTCGTGGCCGCGTTGCTCACGATTCTTCCCACCCACGCGCACGCGCAACTCCGCGCCCGGCTGCTTGCCAGCGGCTTCGATCGTCCCAACGGCGTGGTCTTCGACCCGGTGGTGCCAGGGGCAGCCTATGTCGTCGATCAGGTGGGCGTCATCCGCGCGTTCCTGAACGGCGTGGAGCGCCCGACTCTTTTCCTCGACATCCACTCCCTGATCTCGGGCGGCTACTCGGAACAGGGGCTGCTCGGCCTGGCCTTCCCGCCCGATGCCGCCACCTCCGGCCGCGTGTTCGTGCACTTCACCAACACGAGCGGCAACTCGGTGGTGGCACGCTACACGCGCAGCATCGCCGACCCGATGGTACTCGACCCATCCTCGCGCTTCGACCTCAAGTGGCCCGACGGCAGCGGCGGCCGCCAGGGTTTCATCAGCCAGCCCTTCGAGAACCACAACGGCGGCAACCTGGTCTTCGGGCCCGACGGCTATCTCTACATCGGCATGGGTGACGGCGGCTCGGGCGACGACCCGCTGAGCAACGCGCAGAACCCGGCCAAGCTGCTCGGCAAGATGCTGCGCATCGACGTGTCGGTGCCGGCCAACGACCCAGTTGGCTACGCCATTCCGGCCACCAACCCGGTCTTCACCACCGCGACTGCTGCCCTCCCCGAGATCTGGTCGTTCGGTCTCCGCAACCCGTGGCGCTACAGCTTCGACGATCTGGGTGCGGGCAACACCGGCGCGCTGGTCATCGGCGACGTGGGTCAGGGGGCGCGCGAAGAGATCGACTTCGAGCCCGTCAACCAGGGCGGCCGCAACTACGGCTGGCGCGTCTACGAAGGCACGCGCGAGAACTTCAGCGAGGCGCCGGCCTACTTCCCGCTCACGAACCCGGTCTTCGAATACACGCACGCGGTCGGTCAGGCCATCACCGGCGGCTACGTGTATCGCGGCGCCGCGCTGGGCGCACGCTACCAGGGCCGCTACTTCTATGCCGACTGCGTGCAGGGCCGGATCTGGTCGCTCGGTCTGAACATCGACGGCGCCGGCGAGGCCACGCCGGGCACGAACCTCGAACACAGCCTCGAGATGGGCGGCCGCTTCAACTGCGTGGCGTCGTTTGCCCGCGACAGCGCCGGCGAGCTCTACTTCATGGACTTCAACTACGCCACCGGCGGGCCGGGCACCGGACGCATCTTCAAGATCGAGCTGGCTACGGCCTCGGCGCCGGGTGTGCCGACCGGCCTCGCTTCGACCGTGCAGGGCACGACTGTGACCATCGACTGGTCCGCTCCCGCCACCGGCGGCACCGCCACCGGCTACGTGCTCGAAGCCGGCACCACGCCGGGCGCATCGAACGTCGGGGTGGTGCCCACGACGGCCACCACGCTGGGCTTTGCCGGCGTGCCCACCGGGCAGTACTTCGTGCGCGTGCGGGCCACCAACACGGCTGGCACCAGCGCGGCCTCGAGCGACCTCACGGTGAACGTGGGCTGCACGCCGCCGACCGCGCCCGCAACCTTCATCACGAACATCGCCGGCACCACGGTGACGCTCGCCTGGGACATCGCTCCGGGCACAACCTCAACGATCGTCGACGTCGGCTACGCGCCCGGGGCGACGGCGCTCACGCTGCCCTACACGGCCCCGGCGGCCGTCGTGGGCGTGCCCAACGTGCCGCCCGGTAGCTACTACGTGCGCACGCGCGCGGTAAACGCCTGCGGCGCGAGCGCGCCGTCGGTGGAACGCACGGTCGTCATTCAGTAGCGCTCGCTCCCAGCGCCTGGGGCATACTGCGGCGATGACTCGCGCCCTCGCCGTCGCAGTGCTCCTGGCGTGTCTGCCGCTCCGGGCTCTGGCCCAGTCGGACCAGAATCCCGATCCGGCGCGCTTCGACAAGGACATCGCCGCCTTCGAGGCCGAGGACCGGCACGCGCCGCCGGCGCACGGCGGCACGCTCTTTGTCGGCAGTTCGAGCATTCGCTACTGGGACGTGGCCCGCGATTTCCCCGCGCTCCATCCGATCCGCCGCGGCTACGGCGGATCGCACGTCTCCGACACGATCCACTTCGCCTCGCGGATCATCTTCCCCTACCAGCCGGCGCTCGTCGTGTTCTACGCCGGCGACGCCGACGTGGCCGCGGGCAAAGGCTCGGCCCGCATTGCCGACGACACGCTGGCGCTGGTGCGCCTCATTCACACGAAGCTGCCGGCCGCGCACGTCGTGGTCATCGGCACCAAGCCGAGCCCGCTCCACTGGGCGCACATGGACACGATTCGCCGCGCCAACGCCGCCATCCGCGAGGGCCTGGCTACTGACCGCCTGGCGGCCTATGCCGACGCCGAAACGGCGCTGCTCGGCCCCGACGGCCAGCCGCGGGCCGACTTCTACACCGAGAACAAGTTGAATCTGAACGAGCGCGGCTATGAGGCGTGGGCGGCGGCGCTGCGGCCCACGATCGAGCGCATGGCGCGGCCCGCCAAGTAGCGGCTTTCAGCCGCGCAGGCGCGCCTCGTGGCGGCTGCGGCGCGTGCCCGGCTCGGGCGCATCGGCGGCCAGGCGGCCGCAGAAGATGACGTGCTTCGGACCGCCCTTCGCGAGCCGCGCGCGTACCCGCTGGGCCTGAACGGTGAAGCCGGCCCACTGCATGCGTTGCTCGAACTTGCGGTCTTCCCACGCCGACCACACCGCCACCGTACCGGGCCCGCGCAACGAGGCGCGAATCGTGGCCAGGCCGCCATCGTTGTAGAGCCAGTCGTTGCCGACCGTGGTGAAGGCATCGGGGCCGTTGTCGATGTCGAGGAGCACCGCGTCGAAGCGGCCGCGTGACGCGCGGAGCACCGCATTCACGTCGTCGACCTCGACCTGCACGCGCCGATCGCGCAGCGGATGATGCGCGAGCGGCCCGAGCGGTCCGCGGTTCCACTCGACCACGCCGGGCACGAGCTCGGCGACGACCACGGTGGCCGACGGCGGCAGCAGATCGAGCGTCGCCCGCAGGGTGAAGCCCATGCCGAGTCCGCCGACCAGCACCGTGGGTGACGACATCAGGCGCGCCGTGGCGCAACCGAGCGCCGCCAGTGCCTCTTCCGAGCCATGCATCCGGCTCGACATCAGGGCCTTGCCGCTGGCCAGGATCACGTACTCGCCCGAGCGCAGCATCAGCGTCATCTCGTCGCCGGC
>JBDTWC010000508.1:0-3282 GCA_040006875.1 Acidobacteriota bacterium
GCGGATTCTGCGCAACACGTGGCCGTTCAACGCAGCCCAGGTGCCGGCCGTATCGCTGCCGTGCGGACGAGGCGAGGGCGGCCTGCCGGTAGGACTGCAGCTCGTGGGCCGAATGTTCGACGAGGCGCGACTGCTGGCGATCGCCGCCGCGATTCAGGCCGTCTGACCGCCATACCCGTCCGTCAGCAGGGCTTGTCTCCAAGACATCTCGAACCAAGGCAGCCCGCTGCCTTGTTTGGTCCGCGATGCCTCTGGCCGAGCGACCTCCGCCGGCGTGGACCGAGCCCGGCGCCAATCAGAATCTGCGCTACAGTTTTGGGCTTGAGGTTCGAGCTTATGCGTCCCATTACCCGCCGTTCCCTGCTGGCCTCGGTCAGCGCCGCCGTCGTGGCCATCGCTGCCGCCTCGCTCTTCGCGCAAACGCCGGCCCGCGTCGCCACGCCCACGCTGACGTCACCCGAGAAGTTCTTCGGGCACCGGATCGGCGCCGACTACGTGCTGCCCAACTACACCAAGTACACGGAGTACGTGCGGCAGCTCGACAAAGAGTCCGACCGCATGCTGGTGCAGTCGATCGGCAAGACCGCCGAAGGCCGCGAGCAGCTGATGGCGATCATCACCGCGCCCGAGAACTTCAAGAAGCTCGATCGCTACAAGGAGATCTCGCGCCGCCTGTCGCTTGCCGACGGGCTGAGCGACGAGCAGGCGCGCGCCCTGGCCAGGGAGGGCAAGGCCGTGATCTGGATCGACGGGGGCCTGCACGCCACCGAGGTGCTCGGCGCGCAGCAGCTGATCGAGACTATCTATCAGTTCGCCAGCAAGACTGACGACGAGACGATGCGCATCCTGCGTGACGTGATCATCCTGGCGGTGCACGCCAATCCCGACGGCATGGAGCTGGTGTCCGACTGGTACATGCGCAAGCCGACGCCGACCGAGCGCAGCACGGGTCAACTGCCGCGCCTTTATCAGAAGTACATCGGCCACGACAACAACCGCGACTTCTACTCGATGAATCAGCCCGAGAGCACCAACATCAACCGCGTGCTCTACCGCGAGTGGTATCCGCAGATCATGTACAACCATCACCAGACCGGCCCCACCGGCACGGTGATGTTCTCGCCGCCGTTCCGCGATCCCTTCAACTACGTGTTCGATCCGCTGGTCGTGAACACGCTCGATCAGGTCGGCTCGGCCATGCACGCGCGGTTCGACGCCGAGGGCAAGCCGGGCGTGACCACGCGTTCCGGCTCGAACTACTCCACCTGGTGGAACGGCGGGTTGCGAACCATGGCCTACTTCCACAATCAGGTCGGCCTGCTCACCGAAAGCATCGGCAATCCCACGCCGGAGGAGATCGGCTTCGTGCCCGATCGCATGCTCGCCAAAGGTGACTACGCGGCGCCGATCGCGCCGCAGACCTGGCACTTCCGCCAGTCGATCGACTACTCGATTACCGCCAACTACGCCGTGCTCGACTTCGCGCAGCGCTACCGCGAGACGCTGCTCTACAACATCTACGTCATGGGCCGCAACGCCATCACCAGGGGCAGCGCCGATCACTGGACCGACTACCCTCGTCGCGTCGCCGAGGTGAAGGCGGCCATCGCCAAGGATATGAAGACCGAGTCGACCGACCCGCGCATGGTTGCAGGCGGACGCGCGCAGGTGGTGCCGACCAAGTACTTCGAGCTGCTGCGCAAGCCCGAGTGGCGCGACGCGCGCGCCTACGTGATTCCGGCCGGTGCGGGCGACTTCCTGACCGCGACCAAGTTCGTCAACGCGCTGATCAAGGCGGGCGTGGTCGTGCAGCGCGCCACCGCCGCGTTCACCGCTGGCGGCAAGCAATACCCGGCCGGCTCGTTCGTGGTGAAGGCGGCGCAGGCCTTCCGTCCCCATGTGCTCGACATGTTCGAGCCGCAGGATCATCCCAACGACTTCCAATATCCTGGCGGTCCGCCGATTCCGCCCTATGACAATGCCGGATGGACGCTCGCTTTCCAGATGGGCGTGAAGTTCGATCGCCTGCTCGACGGCGTCGACGGTCCGTTCGAGGTGCTCGCCGATGTGGTGAAGCCCACGCCGGGTACGGTCACGGCGGCCGCGGGCGCCGCGGGCTACGCGATCGCGCACCGGCAGAACGACGCGTTCACCGTCATCAACCGCCTGCTGAAGGCGGGCGAAGGGGCCTACTTCGTAGCCGATCGCCACTGGCAGAGCGCCGATGGCACGGGCGCGATCTTCGTGCCCGCCAAGGCGACGACCGCGGCCGTGCTGCAGAAGGCGGCGCTGGATCTGGGCGTGAGTGCCGCCGCGGTTGCGGCGCGACCCACCGGAAGGCTCTACAAACTCGCCCAGCCGCGCATCGGCCTGTGGGATCAGTACGGCGGGTCGATGCCGTCAGGCCACGTGCGCTGGCTGCTCGAACAGTTCGAGTTCGACTTCGACGTCGTCTATCCACAGACGCTCGACGCCGGCAATCTCAAGGCGAAGTACGACGTGCTCCTCTTCCCCGATGGCGGCATTCCCGAAGGCACGGGCGGCGGCGGTGGCTTCTTCGGACGTCAGCCGCGCGCGGAAGACATCCCGGAGGAATATCGCGCCCGCCTCGGCAGCGTCACGCTGACCAAGACGGTGCCACTGCTGAAGCGGTTCGCGGAGGAGGGCGGCGTGATCGTGGCATTCGGCGGCTCGGCCACCCTCGGCGAGCATCTCGGCCTGCCGCTCAGCAACCATCTCGTTGAGATTCAGGCCGACGGCAGTGAGAAGCCGCTGCCCGGCACCAAGTTCTATATTCCCGGCTCGATCGTGCGCGTGTCGGTCGACAACACCGCGCCCCTCGCCTTCGGCTTCGAGCCCGAGGTCGACGTGTTCTTCGACAACAGCCCGGTCATGGAACTGGCGCCCAACGCCACGCTCAAGGGCATCCGGCCGGTGGCGTGGTTTGCCGGCAAGGAGCCGCTGCGTTCGGGTTGGGCCTGGGGCCAGCACTATCTCGAGGGCGGCACGGCCGCTGTCGAAGCCACCGTCGGCAAGGGCAAAGTGTTTCTGCTGGGTCCCGAGATCACGTTCCGCGCGCAGCCGCACGGCACCTTCAAGTTCCTATTCAACGGCATCTACTACGGCACGTCGCAAGCGAGCGGCGAGCCCGTGCCGCAGTAGTCCTACTGCGCGGGCCCTCCCCGAAGGGGTCTGACCCCGACGGCACTGTTCTTGTGCCGTCGGGGTCAGACCCCTTGCCCCACGGCCGGCCGAGTTGGCGAGCCCTTTGCGTTCACTACG
>JBDTWC010000509.1:0-3280 GCA_040006875.1 Acidobacteriota bacterium
ATTCCGCTCCTGCGCGGCCGCGAGGTGGCGCTCTCCGACACCCAGACGTCGCGTTACGTGGCGGTCGTGAGTCAGTCACTCGCCGACGCGCACTGGCCGGGACAGGATCCTCTGGGCCAGCACTTCTCGACCGCCCTGCAGGAACGGGTCGTGGTCGGCGTGGTCGGCGACGTGCGCGTGCGCGGCCTCGAGCGCGACAGCGAGCCGCAGGTCTACTTGCCGTCCGCGCAAGTGCCCGACGGCGACATCATCTTCTATGCGCCGAAGGATCTGGTGGTGCGCTCCGCCGGACCTCCGGTGGCGCTCGTAGCGGGCGTGCGCGCAGCGGTATCGCGCGCCGACCCGGAGTTGCCGGTGTCGGACCTACGCACGCTTGCCGACATCGTGCGCCTCGAGACCTCGTCGCGCTCGGCGCAGCTCACGGTACTCCTCGCCTTCGCCGCCGTGGCGATCGTGCTGGCCTGTCTTGGCATCTACAGCTTGCTGTCGTATGTCGTGGCGGCGCGCACGCAGGAGATCGGCGTGCGCATGGCCTTCGGCGCCACGCCCAGGCGCGTGCTCGGCCTGGTGATGGGCCGCACGGCGATGCTAGCCGGCTCCGGTGTGGCGGTGGGACTCGCCGCCGCCTTCGCGGTAAGTCAGTCGCTGCAGTTTCTGCTCGCTGGCGTGAGCCCAGCCCATGGACCGACCTTCGGCGCCGCCGCGTTGCTGACGCTGCTCGTGGCCCTGGGGGCCAGCGTGCTCCCGGCGCGCCGGGCCGTGCGCGTCGATCCGCTGGCCGCGATGCGTACCGAGTAGCGAACGGTCCGGCGCTGGGCCATCATGGGGGCGTGAGTTCCACGGTTGCCCCCGACCTGCTCTCGGTCGTGCTGCTCTCGCTCGGCGTGCTCGTGACCATCGCCGGCGTGGTGCTGCTGCCGATGCCAGCCATTCCGGCTCTTGGCATCGTGTTCGTGGGCGTGTTTGTAGCGGCCTGGGCCGACGGCTTCGCGCGCATCGGCTGGTTCTCGTTGGCCGTGATGCTCGCGCTCAGCGTGTTCGGATCGATCGCCGACAACGTGGCCACCCTGATTGGCGCCCGCACCGCCGGTGCTTCGTGGTGGGGCGTGCTCGGCGCCGGCATGGGCATGGTCATAGGCCTGTTCTTCGGTGTGCCTGGGCTGCTCGTGGGGCCGGCCGTAGGAGCGTTCGCGTTCGAGTACGCGCGCAATCCCGACTTCAAGGCGGCGGGCTGGGCTGGCGCCGGGGGCGTGTTCGGGTTCCTGCTCGGGATCGTGGCCAAATCGGCCTTCGGCCTGCTCATCGTCGGCATGGCGCTGCTGTCCTACTTCTTCTACTGAGCGCCGGCATCGCTCCCCTCATCCCCATGGCCACTGCCCGACGCTGTTCCGGATGCGGCGCTTCGCTCGGCGATCCCACCGACGACGACCTCACCGTCGTGTGCCGCTTCTGTGGTCTGCGCCACGATCTCGACACGCCGGTCAGTGCGGCGGCGCCGGTGGGCATCGAACTCGGTCCGCGCATGCGGCGGACCAACCGCGCCCTGCTCGCTGTGATCCTCGGCCTCGTGGCGATCGTGGTGGCCCTGGCGCTGTTCGCCGGCGATCGCACCGCCGAGCAGGTCACGACCGCGGTGCGGCAGTCGACCGCAGCGGTCACCGAACGTCGGCCGGTCCCACCCAGGCCTTTGGCCCTCGCCGATTTGGCGGGGCTCACGGAGTTCGGCTGGAAGATCGTGGATACGTCGCCACTGCCCGGGGGATATGACGCCTTCGATCCGGTGACCGCGCTACCCTGGGCCATGTCGATCGGGCGGGCCTGGGCCGCTGATGCGGTGCTCACCCGCATCGACGTCGGCCGCGTCGCCGCCACCGGCGCCGTCGATCTCGCAGGCGAGGCAACCAGCGGCTACCGGTTCAGCTCCCCCGCGCGGCAGGAGCGCTGGCGGCGGGAAACCGACGCCGGCGCGAAGAGCATCACGGCCACGGCGTTGACCGTGCAGATCCAGGGCACGACCGTGAAGGTACTGGTGCAGGACGACCGGCGCGACGCGCCCGCTGCGCCAGCGGCCGTCAGCCTGCCGCTTCCGGCGATACTGGAACGCGCCCGTCGTGGCCGCGGCTTCGCCGACCGGCCGTTCTACGCGGGCTACATGATCCACCTGCCGCGTGAGGGCTGGGTGTGGTATTTCTCATCGCCCTCTGGCGACAGCTTCCCGCGAGTGCGCGCCCGGGATGGAAGGGCTTACCCGTACTGACGCGCTAGCACCCAGGTGGTCATGCAGCGCTGGTCCTGCACGATCGTGGTCTTGAGCGGGTCGAGCTGCCGGGCACCGAGGCGCCCGGTCATCTCTCCCAGCCTCGCCTCGCCCACGAGATAGCGCTCCGAGCCGTCGGGCATGACGAAGCGGCCGTTGCCGAGCGGCTGCATGCGCTCGGCCATGCCGATCGACGACGCCAGCCGGGCGAAGAAGAGTCCGCCCGGCTTCAGCACCCGCCACATCTCGAGCATCATCGCGTCGAAGTGCTGGTCGTCACGCGCGAAGTGGAGCACGGCGTTGCTGACGACGACGTCCATGGCGGCATCCGAAAACGGCAGGCGCTCGACCAGGTCCACGCTGAAGCGATCGGCACGATAGTCTGGCGCCACCGCTTGCGCCAAGGTCCGGGCCGCAGCCACGGCGGCCGGGTCGCGGTCGGTGGCCCACACGTCGAATCCCTCACGCAGCAGGTAGAACAGGTTGCGGCCTGTGCCGCAGCCGCAGTCGAGCACGCGCATGCCCTTGGTGATGCGCCCGCGCAGCAGCTGATCGAACAGATAGATGTCGATGTGGTCGAACTGGTCGAGCAGGGTGCCTGGACTCACGGCGGCGCCTGGTCTACCGCCCCGGCTTGTAGGTCTTCTCGGTGTGACCTTCGAGCTGCTTCGGGTAGAAGTAGACCTCGCGCAGATTACCGGCGGCGTAGCGTTCGGCCTGGTCGTTGAAGTGCTTCGACGTCATGTCGCTGCTCAGGCCACCGGCGGTGATGGCCCGGGCGCGTACGCCGTCTTTGCCGAACTCCACCGCGGCCACGAAGCTGTTGCCGCTCGAGCCGTAGATCTTCTTGCTGCCGTTGTAGGAGCGCGCGCCGAACGACGCCAGCGAACCCCAGCGGGCCGAGGCGAAGGGCACCGGATTGCTGGGCTTGTCGTCGCTGTAGGGCTGCACGATCTCGGGCGAGATGCGCTGGAAGCGGTTGATGTCACCCCACGCCGTCTTCCAGGTGCCGAAGTCGGCGGT
>JBDTWC010000510.1:0-3271 GCA_040006875.1 Acidobacteriota bacterium
TGCGCTGGCAGTTGGCGTGGCCGGGCCAGCCGATTCCCATCGCCACGAGTATCTTCGGCGAGACCAACGCACCCGGCGGCATTCTGCTGCCCGAGTTCTACTACCAGCTCGTGGCCATGCACGGCTCGGTCATGATCTTCCTGGCCGTCGTGCCGCTGGCCACCGGGGCCTTCGGCGGCTACCTCGTGCCGCTGCAGATTGGCGCCTCGCGCCTCGCCTTCCCGCGCCTGAGCGTGGCCGGGTATCTCGTCTACCTGGCGGCGGGCGTGCTGATGGTCGGCAGCTTCGCGCTGCCCGGCGGCGCGGCCAACTCCGGCTGGACGTCGTATCCGCCGCTGTCGGTGATTGCGGCGTCGGGGCAAACGGCGTGGCTCGTCGGCGTGTTCCCGCTCGGCGTGTCGTCGATGCTCGGCGCGGTCACCCTGCTCGCCACGGTGGCGACGCACCGCGCGCGCGGCATGACCTTGATGCGGCTGCCGTTCTTCGTGTGGTCGCAGGTCGTCACGGCCCTGCTGCTGCTCCTGGCCTTTCCCGCGTTGCAGGCCGCGGCCGTGTTCCAACTGATGGACCGGGTGGCCGGCACGAGCTTCTTCCTGCCCACCGGCCTGGCGGTGAGCAACACGCCGCTGGCGGTGTCGGGCGGCGGCAATCCGCTGCTCTGGCAGCACCTGTTCTGGTTTCTCGCCCACCCCGAGGTCTACGTGCTGGTGCTGCCAGCCATGGGCATCGTGGCGGAGGTGATCACGGCCCATGCGCGACGAACCCTGTGGCGCTACGGCCTGATGGTCGGCGCGGTGGTGGGCCTGGGCGCGTGGTCGATGGTGGTGTGGGCGCATCACATGCTGCTCACCGGCATGAGCACCACGCTCAGCAGCTTCTTCCAGATCACGACCCTGGCCGTGTCGGTGCCCTCGGTGATCCTGATGACCGCGCTCGTGGTCACGTTGTGGGGCGGCGCTATTCGCTACACCACCGCGATGTGCTTCGCGCTCGCCTTCCTGCCCATGTTCGGACTGGGCGGGGTCACCGGCCTGCCGCTCGGTCTGGCACCGAGCAATCTCATCCTGCACGACACCTACTACGTCGTCGCTCACTTCCACTATCTGGTGGCGCCGGGGTCGCTGTTCGCGCTCTTTGCCGGGGTCTATCACTGGTTCCCCAAGTTCACCGGCCGGCGCTTGAGCGAGCGGCTCGGCCTGGTGCACTTCGTGGGCTCGTTCATCACCATGAACGCGATCTTCCTGCCCATGTTCCTGATGGGCCTCATGGGCGTGAACCGCCGCCTCTACGACGGCGGTCTCCAGTACCAGCTTGCCGAGCCCGCCTTGGCCTGGAATCCGTCGATGACGTGGAGCGCCGTGGTCCTCGGTCTGTTCCAGCTCGTGTTCCTGTGGAACATCCACTGGAGCGCGCGTCGAGGCGAGCGGGCCGAGAATCCGTGGCAGGCGACGACGCTCGAATGGACGACCGCGTCACCGCCGCCGCCCGGCAACTTCGTCACCGCCCCGGTCGTGACCGGGCCGCCCTATCGCTACGACGAGGAGCCGGCGTGACGGCCGCCCCCATGACCCTGGATCGCGACGCCCGGGCCGCCGACCTCGGCATGTGGCTGTTCGTGGCCTCGCTCGTGATGTTCTTCGGCGCGCTCTTCTCGGGCTACGTGCTGCTGCGCGCGGGCAGCAGCGCCTGGGACGCGCCCTGGCTGACCGTATCGGCGCCGTGGCGGATCTTTCCCTTTCCGTTCTCACAAACCATCTGGCTGGCCGGCGCGGGGGCCAGCGTGTGGCGCTGGCGTGTCGGCTCTCCACGTGGCTCAGGACAGCAGCGGGCGATCTTCTGGTGGCTGCCGGTGCTCGCCAGCGTCACGTTCGCGGCCGACTGGGCCAATACGGCAAGGGAACTGATGGCCGCGGGACGTGGACCCGCCTCCGGCGTCGGCGCGGCGAGTTGGTTCGTGCTCACCGGCGCGGTTGCGATGGGCGTGTTGGGGGGCGGACTGGTCGTCGCCAGCACCGCGTGGCGCTATCGCGGCGACACGCCGTCTCCGCAGTTGCTGCGTCTCCTGGAACGCTACTGGTGGCTGATGCTCGCCTTCTGGACGACCATCGTGGTCGGGATGTACCTGCTGTGAGCGCCGTCGTCGCCTGCGTGGTGTGCGCACGTCCGCTCGACTCGCTGCTGACGAGCGGCCTGCAAGCCGGCGTGCTGGTGCTCGCGCTGGTGGTCATGGCGGTGATCGCGGCTCTCGGCCGCGGCGCGCTGCGCCTCTGGCGCGAGGATGCGGCGCAGATCCACGACGCGGCGCCCGAAAGCAGCCCCCGGCCGTGATCGCCGCCTGGCTCAATCGCTGGCTGCCTCCGGCCGCGTCGGCGCACGCCGCCGAGTTCGATGCGGTGCTCGGCGCCGTTCACACCGAGGGCGTGCTCGTGTTCGTGAGCTGGCTGGTCGTGTTCGCGATCATCCTGGTGCGCTTCCGGGCCCGCCCCGGCGTGGCGCCCGGACGCGCGGCTGGACGCTGGCCGCTCGTGGCCATCGCGGCCGTGGTGCTCGGCGATGCGTGGCTGCTGGCCGGTTCGGCCTTGCCGGCGTGGAATCGCCGGGCCGTGCCCGCGCCGGAGGGCGCCGTCGAAGTGCGCGTGGTCGGCGAGCAGTTTGCCTGGAACGTGCACTATCCCGGCCCTGACGGCCGCTTCGGCCGCACCGATCGCGCGCTCATCTCGGCCGCCGATCCGCTCGGCATCGACCGCACCGACGACGCGGCCAAGGACGACTTCGTGCTCATCGGCATGCTGGTCGTGCCGGTGAACCGCGACGTGGTCGTGCATCTGTCGAGCAAGGACGTGATCCACGGCTTCACGCTCGCCACGATGCGCATCAAGCAGGACGTGTCGCCCGGGCTGCCCGTGACCACGTGGTTCCGGCCGATCGCGACCGGGTCGTGGGAAGTGGGCTGTTCACAGCTGTGCGGCCTGGGCCACTACCGCATGCGCGCGCTCTTCGAAGTGCGCAGCGAGGACGCGTGGCGCGCGTTCGTGGCCGACGAAGTGGCGCGCGTGGTCGAGAATCGCTAGTCCGCGCCCTCGCTAGCGAACGACCACGGTGGCTGCGCTGGTGCGGCCACGCGCGTCGCGCGCCTCGATGCGATGGGTGCCTACCGCAAGCGGCCACTCGACGCCCCGGTCGTCCGCGGCCGAACCCACCACCTGACCGGACACCCGCCACTCGATCGCACCGCCGCCGTTCGACAGCGCGCGCAGCGGCAGCGTCTGGA
>JBDTWC010000511.1:0-3268 GCA_040006875.1 Acidobacteriota bacterium
CCACGCCGGCGACGGCGCTGAGCCACACCAGGCCCTCGAGCGGGCCGTCCCACATCAGGAAGGCGTCAGGCACGCGCGCGGGCAGCCACGGCAGCCACACGAGCACGAGCAGGAGCAGCGGCGGCCATGCGCGACCCGGAAGGCGCGTCAGCAGGGCGAGGGCGGCGCCGGCCACACAACTGGCCGCCAGCCACGAGAACGAGGGCAGCGCGCCCACCCGCATCACGCGCACCGGATCGACCAGGGCCAGCACGCCTTGTGACAGCCACATCGAAGCGCCAACAAAGACGCCAGCCGCCAGGCGGCCAATCACCGGCCCGGCGTCGGTGCGACTGGGAGTCACCGCGGCTTACGCGCCAGGCACAGCACGGAGCTGCCAAACGGCAGGTCGACGACGCGCAGAAGCCACGACTCGATGGTCAACGCGGCCGACAGGAGCGCGTTCACCGGCGCCGACGGCACCACCAGATCGCCCTCGCTCGGCTTGGCCTCACCGCCGCCGCGCCAGCGCTGCCAGCCGCGCACCAGGAGCAGCAACGGGAAGAGCGTGGCGTGGGTGTAGGAGGCGCGCTCCACGACCAGGCCTTCGCGGGTCAACAGGGCCGAGAGGCTGGCCGTGGTGTAACGGCGCACCTCGTTGGTGAAGGCGCCGTGGCCGCCGCGCAGGATCTCGAACGCCGCCACGTTGATGAGCACGGCCCCGCCCGGCTTGACCACCCGCGCCAGTTCACGGGCCGCGCCCGCTTCGACCGCATCGGGCAGGCCGTAGAGCACGTCGAAGGACGTGACCACGTCAAAGGCCGCGTCGGGAAACGGAATGGCGTCGATGCTGGCCCGCGCCACGCGCGTGAGGCCCTGCTGGTGCGCGAACTCGAGCCCGATGGCCGTGACATCGAAGCCGTAGGTCTGGCCGTGGCGATCGAGCAGCGCGAGGTTCGCCCCCGTGCCGCAGCCGCAATCGAGCAAGCGCAGGCCGGTCTGGCCACGGGCCGCCTGCGACACCCACGGCGCGACGAATCGGCGAAAGCCGCGGAACCAGAAATGGGTGCGCTCGGCGCGGAAGGTGAGCTCGAGAAGACGGTCCATGGACAAGCGCCGCCAGACTGCTCTGGACGGCGGGCTCATGGTACCATAGCGCCCGCATGCACCCGCGCGGGCTCGCCGAAGCAGGAGCCGTTCTTGTCGGCGCGCTCCTGCTCACGACGGCGCTCACCTTTCCCCTCGTTCCGAAACTCGATCACGTCGGCCGCCTGAACACCGACGACGGCCGCTGGAGCATCTGGATCGTGTCGTGGGTGGCCGATGCGCTGATTGTGCATCCCCGCACGCTCTTCGACGCCAACATCTTCTATCCCGCCAAGCACACGCTCGCCTACTCCGAGTCGAACATCGGCGCCGGCATCATCGCGATTCCGGCCTGGGGCCTGACCGGCAATCCCTATCTCGCGCACAACTCGGTGGTCGTGTTCGCGTTTGTCATGGCGGCGTTAGGCGCCTACTACCTGGTGCGCTACCTGTCGGCGAGCCGCGAGGCTGCGGCGGTGGCGGCGGTGCTCTTTGCCTTCTGTCCGTTCATCTTCGCGCGCACGGCACACATCCAGTTGCTGATGTCGTTCGGCTTGCCGTTTGCCATGCTCGCCTTCCATCGTCTGGCCGACCACCCGACGGCCGCGCGCGCGGTAGTGCTCGGACTGGTGCTCTGGTTCCAGGCGCTCTCGTGCGCCTACTACGGCATCTTCGCGGCGCTGATGGTGGGGCTGGCCACGCTCTTCTTCGCAGGCACGCGCGGTCAGTGGCGCTCGCTCCGCTACTGGAGCGTGATTGCGCTGGCCGCCGCCGTGGCCATCGGCCTCACCACCCCGTTCTTCATCCCCTACCTGGCCACGCAGCAGGACGGTTTCGCGCGCACGCTCGACGACGCCCGTGTCTACAGCGCCAACGGCGGCGCCTGGCTGGCCTCGTCGGCGTGGGCGCATCGCTGGTGGCTACCGGCCATCGAGGGCTTCAGTGAGGTGCTCTTCCCCGGTCTGCTGTTGACCGGGCTCGGCCTGGCCGGGGCGTGGCGGGCCTTGTCGGGCGGGCCGTCCGTCGCCGCGGCCACGCCGCCGGCGCCGCGCCTGGCGCGCGACGTGGCGATCTACTACCTGATCGTCGCCCTGGTCGCATTCTGGGCCTCGTTCGGCCCCGACGCCGGCCTCTACACCGTGCTCTTCGACACCGTGCCGGTGTTCTCGTTCCTGCGGGCGCCGGCCCGCATGGGCCTGATGGTGGCCCTGGCGCTGACCGTGCTCACGAGCGGCGTGCTGGCGCCGTGGCTGCGGGCGCAGCGCCGCCGCGTGGCCTGGACGGCGGCCCTGGTCGTGCTGGCCGCACTCGAGTTGAATGGCGCGCCCCTGACGTCACTGCGCGAGGCTCCCCCGGTGCCCGAGGCCTATCGCGCCCTCGCCCGCCTGCCGCGCGGCCCAGTGGCCGAGTTCCCCTACTACTACCAACGCTCCGACTTCCCGCGGCATGCCGAGTACATGCTGGGATCCACGACCCATTTCCAGCCCCTCATCAACGGCTACAGCGATCACATCCCGGCCGAATGGCGGGCCACCGTGGTGCCGATCAGTTCGTTCCCCACCCGGGAGTCGTTCGGCATTCTCGGGAAGATTGGCGCCCGCTATGCGGTGTTCCACTTGAACGGGTATGACCGGCGCAGCCGCGAGCGGCTGCTCACGCGCATCGAGGAGTATCGCCAGTACCTGCGCCCGCTGGTGCAACAGGACGACGTGTGGCTGTACGAAATCGTCGACTGGCCCAACTAGCGCTGTTTGCGACGGCGGCCATCGCGCACACCTGGCCGCTGGCGTCAGGACTCAGCACGTGGTCGCGCATGGACAACGCCGACACGGCCCTGAACGCGTGGATTCTGTCGTGGGTGGCGCACCAGTTGCCGGTGGCGCCGCTCCATCTCTTCGACGCCAACATCTTCTTTCCCGAGCCGCGCACGCTGGCCTTCTCCGAGCACATGGTGGTGCAGGGGATCATGAGCGTGCCGCTGTTCGCGCTCGGCCTGTCGGCCGTCACGGTCTACAACGTGATGCTTCTGGCCGGCTTCACGTTGAGCGGCTGGGCCATGGCCGTGGTCGTCGAGCGCTGGACCGGTAGCGTCGGCGCCGGCATCGTGGCCGGCCTCGTCATCGCCTTCAACGCGCACATCTTCGTGCGCATGGGCCACATGCAGGCAATGCACGTGGAGTTCCTGCCCTTCGCGCTACTGGCC
>JBDTWC010000512.1:0-3263 GCA_040006875.1 Acidobacteriota bacterium
GAGCCTATCAAATAGCTGAATACTAAAGACTTAGCTGTATGACCTCTTGAACGCCTGAGGTGGTAGGCGTCTTGCTCCAGAACAGAACGCTATGAGAATTGTTTCGAGCGCAACCCAACGACAGAAGGCCGTGTGGGGCCCACGCATCAAGACGACGGCAGCCCTTCTGCTGATGTTCGGCATCAGCAGCAACGTGGCTTTCGCAAAGGGGCACATTCGCCAGGCCCAGAGGAAGCAGGCGGGCGTTCGAAGCGCGAGCGTCAAGAACTACAAGCTGGACGACCAGGTCACTGAGCGCGCGACGCGCGGCAACCCGCTCCACACGACGCGCGTCATTGTCACGCTGGCGCCCGGCGCGAAGCTGCCGGCGGAGTTCAAGAAGTTCGCCAAGGGCGGCAAGCTCGATCTGATCAACGGCCAGGTGCTGGACCTGCCCAACGGCCTGCTGAAGCGGCTGGCGGCCGACCCGGACACGTTCCAAATTCACTATGACCGGCCGGCCGGAAAGTTCAACTACCGGACGTCGGTCACCACCGGCATGCGCACCGTGCAGGAGTCGCTCGGCTACACCGGCGCCGGCATCGGCGTCGCGGTGATCGACTCGGGCGTCGCGAGCTGGCACGACGACCTGACGCGCAACAACACGTCGACGACCTACCCGTACGGCAACCAGCGCGTCACCAAGTTCGTGGACTTCGTCAACGGCCGCGCGCTGCCCTACGACGACAACGGCCACGGCAGCCACGTGGCGGGCATCATCCTTGGCAACGGCTACGACTCCTACGGCGAGAAATCTGGCGCCGCACCGGATGCGTCGCTGATTTCGCTGAAGGTGCTCGACGCCAACGGCCAGGGCACGATCAGCAACATCATCGCGGCGCTCGGCTGGGTGGCGGTCAACGCGAAGACCTACAACATCCGCGTCGTCAATATGTCGGTCGGCGCCGGCGTTCACGAGTCCTACTGGACCGACCCGCTGACGCTGGCGGCCAAGCGCGTGACCGACATGGGCATCACCGTCGTCGTCGCGGCCGGCAACATGGGCAAGAACGCCGCGGGCCTGAAGCAGTTCGGCGCCATCAACGCGCCGGCCAACGCACCGTGGGTGCTGGCGGTGGGCGCCTCGAGCACCAACGGCACGCTGACGCGCAAAGACGACACGATGGCGAGCTTCAGCTCGCGCGGACCGACCTTCAAGGACTTCGACACGAAGCCGGACCTGGTCGCGCCGGGCGTCGGCACGCTCTCCCTGGCCGTCCCGGGCAGCACCTTCTACGCCAGCAAGTCGCTCTATCTGGTGGCCGGCACGCGGCCGACCGGCGCGAAGGCGTATCTGAGCCTGAGCGGCACCAGCATGGCGGCGCCGGTCGTCGCTGGCGTGGTGGCGGCGATGCTGCAGGCGAACCCGACCTTGACGCCGAACCTGATCAAGGCGATTCTGCAATACACCGCGGAGCAGTACCCGGGCTACAAGCCGCTCGAGCAGGGCGCCGGGTTCCTGAACGGCCTTGGCGCCGTGCGTCTGGCGAAGTTCTACGCCACGGCGCGGCCGGGCGCGCGCATGCCGGTGCAGAAGGCGTGGAGCCGCCACGTGATCTGGGGCAACCACATGCTGGGGCGCGGCTACCTGAACCCGCTCGGCAACGCGTGGCGCACCAGCGTCGTGTGGGGCTCGGCGAAAACGCTGGGCATGGACGGCGACAACATCGTGTGGGGCACCGCCTGCGGCAGCGCCGACTGCGACAACATCGTCTGGGGCACGGCGGACGCCAGCGGCGACAACATCGTCTGGGGCACCGCGCTGTCCGCGATCGGCGACAACATTGTCTGGGGCACGATGTTCGACGGCGACAACATCGTCTGGGGCACCGCGGCCGCTGGCGACAACATTGTGTGGGGCACCGACTGCGGCGGCGCCGACTGCGACAACATCGTCTGGGGCACCGTGTCGGCCGCTGACAACCAGATGTGGGGCACCGCCGCCGACGGCGACAACATCGTCTGGGGGACCTCGGCCGACGGCGACAACATCGTCTGGGGCACCAGCTCCGATTCCGACGAGACCTGGGGCGCCTCGGGCGACGATGAAGATGCGGCCCTCTATCCCGAATCGCTGAGCGAACCGCTCCCCGACCTGGCCAGCGAACTGGGTGATGTGATCGTCACGTCGTCCACGTCCACCGACGCCACGACCGGCGTCTCGACGACGACCGTCATGACCATCGACGCGGTCGCGGGCACGACGACAACTACGGTCCTCACCAGCACGCCGGTGACCGACCCGCTCACCGGTGTGACGACGACCGTCACCACCTCAACCACGACCACCACCGTTTCCGGAGGCCTCTAACCATGGAAAAGATGCCTTACCAACCGGAGCTCGAACGGCACGACGTGCGCTTTCCACAGCCCGTCGTCGTCGGTCGCAGCCTTGGCACGGAAACGGTCAGTACGGACTGGCGCAACGGCCTGCCGCTGCTGGCCGGTGCGACCGTCACCCTGCGGGAGCTGCGGGCGTCGGATGCGGCGTCGCTCTTCGCGCTGCTGACCACCGAGGAAGTCTCGCGCTTCATCTCGCCGCCGCCCAGCACCGTGGACGGCTTCGAGAAGTTCATCGCCTGGACGCTGCGGCAGCGCAGCGTCGGGACCTACGCCTGCTTCGCGGTCACGCTCGACGCGACGGACACCGCAATCGGGATCTTCCAGCTGCGCCAGCTGGAGCCCGGTTTCGGGACGGCGGAGTGGGGCTTCGCCATCGGCTCGGCCTACTGGGGCACGGGCGTGTTCCAGGAAGGCGCCGATCTGCTGATTCGGTTCGCCTTCGACACCGTCGGCGTGCACCGTCTCGAGGCCCGCGCGGCGGTTCGCAACGGCCGCGGCAACGGCGCGCTCCGCAAGATGGGAGCGGTGCAGGAAGGGCTGCTCCGCAAGTCGTTCCTCAAGAACGGCGAGTACCTCGATCAGGCGCTCTGGACCATCCTGGCGGAAGACCGCCAGGCGCAGCCGGTCTGGGGCGGCCAGGAGGGCATGATTATTCACTGATGCCTTCACACACGACCAGTCGCTAATGGCAAGACACAGGCGGGCTCGGCCGAAAGGCCGGTCCTGCCTTTGCTTTTTTGTTACAGTCTGCGCATGACATTGCTGCTGATGTTGCTCGCGACCGGCCTGACCTTTTCGACCCCTGAGGGCTGGCGTCAGTCGGCGGGCGGATCGGCGATGCGCGCCGCGGACGCCGCGCTGCCGCGCGCCGATGGCGACGC
>JBDTWC010000513.1:0-3258 GCA_040006875.1 Acidobacteriota bacterium
GGTCGAGCGCGAGCGCCCGCATGTAGGCGGCCACCGCGTCCTTCTGTCGCCCGGCCTTGGCGTAGATGTTCCCGAGTTGCGCGTGCGCGTCGATGATCTCGGGGTCGACGGCCAGCGCCTGCAGCACCTTGGCGGCGGCGGCGTCGTAGCGTCCGGCCTCGGAGTCGGAGCCGGCCAGCTTGAGCAGGTTGTAGAGCTCGATTGTGTCCTTGGGGTCGCGACGCGGGCGCTCCTCCATGTTCCTGGCGCTGCCGCCGCCGACGTAGCCGAGCGCACGCAGCTTCTGTTCGACCTCGGCACTGGCCGTGGCGGCCTGCGCCGCCGTGGCGCCGGGGGCCCGCGTTGTCTTCGCGACCAGTGCGCGCAGCGCTCGTTCCATCGCGTCGGCAAGCGCCCCGTTTGCCGACGCGAGGTTGGTCAGCTCGTGCGGGTCGGCCGTGAGGTCGTAGAGTTCGCGCCGTGGAGCGAGGATGAACTTGAAGCGTCCGTCGCGCACCGCGGCCAGCTCGCTCCAGCCGTAGTGGAAGCGCGGATACCAGCTCTCCGAATAGGCCAGTAGCTCCTGCGCCTGGCCGACGATCAAGGGCCGCAGCGACGCGCCCTGTACCTCGCCGGGGATGGCGACGCCGGCCAGATCGAGCACCGTGGGCATCACGTCCACGATGCGCACCTGGCTCGACACCACCCGCGGGCCGACGCCCGGGCCGGCCATGATCAGCGGAATCTGCACCGCCCCGTCGTAGACGAAGAACCCATGGGCCTGCTCGCGATGCTCGCCCAGCTCTTCGCCGTGGTCGCCGACCACCACCACCAGCGTGTGATCGAGTCGGCCATCGGCCTGCAGAGCGGCGATGAGGCGCCCCACCTGCGTGTCGGTGAAGTTGATCTCGGCGTCGTAGGCGCCCTCGCGCGTCGCCGGAAAGCGCGCGGCCACGTCGGCGGGCGCCTCGTAGGGCGCGTGCGGATCGTAGAGGTGCACCCAGGCGAAGAACGGCCGCTGGTCGGGTGTGGCCAGCCAGGCCAGCGCCTGGTCGGCCGTCTCGTTGCCCGGCCGTTGAATGGCGTCGAGCCCGGGCCCGAGATCCTTCGACAGATTGAAGTCGTCGACGTAGTCGTCGAAGCCTTGCGCGATGCCCCACCGCGCGTCGAGCACGAACGCCGACACGAAGCCGCCGGTGCGATAGCCGCGGCCCTTGAATACCTCGGCCAGGGTCGTGACGGCGTCATCGACGTGGAACCCGGTGTTGTCGCGCACGCCGTGATGGGTGGGGAAGGTGCCGGTGAAGAGTGAGGTGTGCGCCGCGAGCGTCAACGGTGTGGTCGTGGTGGCCGAGGCGAAGCGGGTGCCACGCGCGGCCAGCGCATCGAGCACCGGCGTCTTCGCGGCCGCGTCGCCGTAGCTGCCGACGTGATCGGCGCGCAGCGTGTCGAGGCTGATGACCAGCACGTTGATCGGCCCGCTCGAGCCCCGGCTGCAGCTGGCGGCGACCGCGAGGCAGAGCAGTAGGAGACCGACCTTCACCCGGCGAGGGCCACGCATGGCCTCATTGTATCGAGGCGGCGGTGTCCCTAGATCACGATGCCCAGCGGTCCGCGCAGCGCCAGTACGAAGGCGAAGCTCGCGGCCACGTAGATGACCAGCCAGTGCAACGGGTAGCCGAACACCGGCACGTCGCGTTCCGGGTAGTCGAGCCGGATGGCTGCCACGGGTCCGCCGTCGGGCACGGGTGGCTCCGAGGGATAGAGCAACTGCGTCACCAGGCCCGGCCCGGCGCGGGACGGGGAGCGTCGTGATACGCCCGCGCCGATGTCCACGGTCTTCTCCACCGAAGTGCCATCCACCACGACGCGCAGCTGATGGCTGCCCGGCTCGCGCGGCACCACCCGCCACAGCACCTGGTGGAGCGACGGGAAGTAGATCCCGGGCCCATCGACCGACAGCGACGGCGCGTCGAGGGTGGGCGGTTGCGCCGGCCCCGCACCCCGCAGATCCACGGTCACGGTCGTCGCCGTGCCGACGTCGAGTCCGGTGTAGCCGTACCAGCCTTGGACCTGCGCGATGGCCAGCGTGAGCGGCAGCGCGGTGACGGCCACGGGCAGCAGCGACAGCCAGATGTAGGACCCGTTGTGACGCAGCAGCGCGCCCTGGGCCCGGAGCAGCGCGCGCAGGTCGTCGTTGTAGAGCCGCATCTCGAGCAGGTCGGCGTGAATCCGCCGCTTGGCCGCCGCCATCTGCGTCTGGTTGGAGACCAGCTTCATCGCTCCGAGCACGGCCAGCGCGGTCATCAGCGCCAGCGCGAGCAGCACCGCCAGCGGCGGCAGCCCGGCGAGGGGCCCGAGCACCGCGTCGGCGACGCGCACGAGCAGGGCGTTCAGCGCGGTCATGACCTACGACAGGTACCCGAGTCCCTTGAGCTTCTTCTTGAGTTCTTCCTCGGACTCCGAGCCTTCGAGCAGTTTCAGCTCCTTCTCGAGCGCGTGGGTGATGAACTCGTCGACCGAGGAGTAACCCACCAGATCCGAGTAGCGCTTCACCTTGGCGAGCAAGGCCTTGTCGAGTTTGACGTTGCCTCCGAAGATCACGGGGTCCTCCGCGCGGGAAAGTCGGTGATGCCGAACTCGGCAAGAATGGCGCCGGCCAGGGTCTGCAGGCTGGGCGCCGGCTTGCCGAGCGCGCGGCTCGTGTAGAGCACGCCAGGCACGTGAGCCGGGTCCATGCTGTGGTCGCCGCTCCAGTTCTCGCGGTTGTCGCTGAACACCTCGGCGGCCACGATGCCGAGGGCCGAGTCGCTGGCCACGCGCGTGCCGCGAGCGTAGCCGACCACGATGTCGGGCTCGATTGCGGCGTAGGCCTGGCCGGCGTAGGTCTTCGCGGTCACAAACGCCGTGGTGACCGCGGGCTGGCCAGTGGCCGGGTCGATGGCGGCCTGCAGGCGCGCGGCGATCTCGGTGGCGAGGGCCGCACGCTCTTCGGGCGCCACGATGCCTTTGCCTTCGCGGCCCCGGGTGTTCACGTAGACCCCGTTCAGACCCACGGCGTAGGCCCGCGTCTTGGTCCAGTCCACGCCGGCGAGGCCCGGCGCCAGGCCCGCTTGGGCACTCGTGGTGACGAGATAGCCGGCGTCGCGCAGCCAGCTGTTCATGTTGACGGCGCGCCGCCACGACGTGAAGCCGTGATCCGACATGACCACCAGCAGGTCGTTCGGACCGAGGCGGGCGGCCGTGTCGCCGACGACCGTGTCCATCTCGGCGTAGAGG
>JBDTWC010000514.1:0-3252 GCA_040006875.1 Acidobacteriota bacterium
CGGGTCACGCTCATCGCCTGCGGCACCTCGTGGCACGCGGCGCTCGTGGGCAAGTTCCTGATCGAGGAGCTGGCGCGCATTCCGGTCGAGGTCGACTACGGGTCCGAGTACCGCTACCGCCGGCCGCTGTCAGGTCCGAACACGCTGGCCGTGGCCATCACCCAGTCGGGTGAGACCGCCGACACCCTCGCCGCCCTGCGCGAAGCCAAGCGGCAAGGGGCCAAGAGCCTTGCCATCTGCAACGTGGTTGGCAGCATGGCCACGCGCGAGAGCGACGGCACGATCTACACCCACGCCGGACCCGAGATCGGCGTGGCCTCGACCAAGGCCTTCACCGCCCAGCTCGTGGCGCTCTACCTGCTCGCCCTGCACATGGCCCAGGTGAAGAAGACGCTCACCGTCGATCAGCGGAAGACGCACATCGCCGACCTGCTGCAGTTGCCGCAGCAGATTGAACAGGTGCTGAAGTGCGCGCCGCAGATCGAGGACATCGCCTCGCGGTTCTACAACCGCACCGATTTTCTCTACCTCGGACGCGGCATCAACTACCCGATCGCCCTCGAAGGCGCGCTCAAGTTGAAGGAAATTTCTTACATCCACGCCGAAGGCTATCCAGCCGGCGAGATGAAGCACGGCCCGATCGCCCTCATCGATGAGCGGATGCCGGTGGTGGCGATTG
This sequence comes from Acidobacteriota bacterium, assembly GCA_040006875.1. GTDB lineage: Bacteria > Acidobacteriota > Vicinamibacteria > Vicinamibacterales > UBA2999 > CADEFD01. The sequence goes on from JBDTWC010000514.1 coordinate 680, forward strand.
CGCCGCACGACCATGTGTTCGAGAAGATGCAGGGCAACATCCAGGAAGCCAAGGCTCGCGGCGGCGCCGTCATCGCCATCACCACCGCTGGCGACGACACGCTGTGGCGGATGCTCGACCGCAACAGCGACTCGATCGTGGCCGTGCCTGCCATGTCGCCTCTGCTCGCGCCGATCGTGATCACAGTACCGTTGCAGCTGCTCTCGTACCATATCGCCGTGCGCCGTGGCTGCGACGTTGACCAGCCGCGTAACCTGGCCAAGAGCGTCACGGTAGAATAGAGGCCTGGACCTCCTCTCCTCCCTCAACACCGAGCAACGCGCAGCGGTCGAGCACGTCGACGGCGCACTCCTGATCCTGGCCGGCGCCGGGTCGGGCAAGACGCGGGTCATCGCCCACCGGGTCGCCCATCTGGTGCAGGAACGCCATGCCGCGCTCGATCAGGTGCTGGCGGTGACGTTCACGAACAAGGCCGCGGAAGAGATGCGCGAGCGCGTCGGCAAGCTGCTCGAGGCCGATTGCCGCTCGATGTGGATCTCGACCTTCCACTCACTGTGCGCGCGGCTACTGCGCCGCGAGGCGCATCATCTCGGCCTGTCGCGCAACTTCACGATCTACGACTCGGGCGATCAGCAGTCGGTCGTCAAGCAACTGGTGAAGGAGTATCAGCTCGACGACTCCACCTATGCGCCGCGCATGGTGCTCAGCCGGATCAGCCACGCGAAAAACCGCATGGAGGGCCCCGAGACGTTCACCGACGGGTGGAACCCGAAGGACCGCGAGATCGGGCGGCTCTACGCCGGCTACCTGAAGGCGCTCACCGACGCCAGCGCGCTCGATTTCGACGACCTGCTGCTCAAGGCCGTGCAGCTCTTCGACCAGGCCCCCGAGGTACGTCAACGCTATGCGCACCGGTTGAAGTTCGCGATGATCGACGAGTACCAGGACACCAACCGTCCGCAGTACCTGCTCGTCAAGCAGCTCGTGAGCGTGCACCAGAACCTGTGCGTCGTGGGCGACCCCGACCAGTCGATCTATAAGTGGCGCGGCGCCGACGTGAAGAACATCCTCGACTTCCGGCGCGACTTTCCCGACGCCATGGTCGTGAAGCTGGAGCGGAACTACCGCTCCACGCAGGTCATTCTCGATGCCGCCTCGGCGGTCGTGAGCCGCAACAGCGGCCGCGAGGACAAGCGCCTGTGGACCGATCAGGCGGGCGGCGCGCCGATTGTGACCTACCGCGGCGCCGATGAACTCGACGAAGCCGACTTCATCGTGAAGGTGGTGCGCAAGGCTCTGCAGGAAGACTACGACACCACCGCGGCCGTTCTCTATCGGACCAACGCGCAGTCGCGCGCCGTGGAAGACGGACTGCGCATGGCCGGCATCACCTACGCCGTGCTCGGTGGCACCGGCTTCTACGAGCGCAGGGAGATCAAGGACGCGCTGTCGTACCTGAAGCTCGTGCTCAATCCCCACGACGACGTCGCCATCAGGCGGGTCATCAACGTGCCGCCGCGCGGCATCGGCAAGGGCGTGATGGAGGCGCTCGAGCGCGTCGACACCTCGGCCGCAGCCGACGACCACATGACGCCGCTCCTGGCCGGGCTCGAGCAGGTCGAGGCGTCGAACACGCTGTGGGCCAAGATCGACCAGGCGGTGACGCGCAAACTGCTCGCCGGCCGGCAGATCGCACCGCTGGCGGCGTTCCGCGACCTGCTGCTCGGGGTCACGGCGGCCGCGGCGACCGAATCCGTGTCCACCATCCTCGGCCTGCTGCTCGATCGCTCCGGCTACCTCCGCGACCTGCGCGAGGAACGTAGCGAGGAGGCCGATGGCCGGATCGAGAACCTGATGGAGCTGGTGTCGGTGGCGCGGCAGTTCGAGGCGGCGGGCGTCGAGGCCGGCCTGGCTGAGTTCGTGGATCGCCTGGCGCTCCTGTCGGACGTGGACAAGCCCGAGGGCAGCCGCAATGCGCAGGCGCTGCTCATGACGATGCACTCCGCGAAGGGACTCGAGTTCCCCGTGGTCGTAATCGCCGGCATGGAGGAAGGCCTGTTCCCGCACTCCCGCGCTCGCGACAGCGAAGAGGAGCTCGAGGAAGAGCGGCGGCTGTGCTACGTGGGCATCACCCGCGCCCGCAAGGAGCTCTACCTCACGAGCGCGATGCGCCGCCGGGTGTTCGGCGAATACAAGGACACCGAGCCGTCGCGGTTCCTCGACGAGATTCCGCCGCAGCTCGTGAAGCACGAGGAATCGCGCGCCGAGATCATGCGCTCTTCGTCATCGCGCGGCTGGGGCTACGCGGCCAATCCCTATGGACGAGGAGGGGGCGGGCGGTCTGGCGGCGCTGAGCGGACCGAGCGCACCGAGCGCCCATCACGCACCTACGCCGTCGAAGACGAGGACCAGTCGGGTCGCGGTGGCTTGCGCTCTGGCGCCAAGGTGAAGCACGCGATGTTCGGCACCGGCACCGTGATGTCGGTCGAGGAACTCGACGACGACCTCAAGCTGGTCGTGAAGTTCACGACCGTGGGCACCAAGACCCTGCGCGCGAAGTACGCCAAGCTCGA
>JBDTWC010000515.1:0-3243 GCA_040006875.1 Acidobacteriota bacterium
CGACAACGACGGCACCGGCGGCATCAAGGGCTTCGGCGACGGCGAGGGCGGCGCGGCCCGATTCAACCAGCCGTCACGACCCGTGGAAGACCCCGACGGCAACATCTGGGTCACCGATCAATCGGGGTGTGCGTTGCGCCGGATCGAACCGGACGGCACGGTCACGACGGTGCTCGGCGCCGACGTGCTGTGCGACGCGAAAGTGCCGATGGAGAACCGGCCGCTGCTCGACGAGGTGGCATGGGACGCGGCGCACGGCGAGTTCGTGACGGGTGGCAGCCGCAATGTGGCTAGGCCCGTGCACAACCTCTACGCGACGGTGTGGCGCATCAAGCCGACGGGCGAGTTTCGGCGCGTGCTCTACGCCACCAAGGTGGGCAAGAGTCCGGCCGTGCACCAACTCGACGGCGTCAGAGCGCTGGCCGTGGACGCCGCCGGCCGCATCCACATCGTGAGCCAGGCCATGGACTTCGAGCAGAAGGGCTGGGACGCGCTGCAGTTGATGCGGTCGATGAGGTGAACGCCACCATCGTGGCCATCTCCGCCACCAAGGTGCCGAATCACGCCAACCGGGCGGATCGGCCGCTCGACGGTCCCCTGACCCTGGCGCTGTTCTCGTTCACCAACGACATCTGCTTCTCGACCGGCGGCATGATCTACGTGAACGACGACATCCTGATTCGCCGCATCGACGGCGCAGGCCAGGTCACGACCTGGGCGTTCTAATCGGGCTCGGCCGTTACTGACCCGGCCGCGAGGACGACGGCCGATCGAGCGGCGTGCGGAACAGCGCGGTGCGCAGTGCGTCTAATTCTAGTGACCCCACCTGGAGGGGGCGCCATGGACCAGACGACCGCCTATCGCGAACCCGACGCCTCGCTCGTGAACATCACGAACGTGACCTACGCGCTGCACGCGCTGGGTCTGGCCATCGGCGCCTTCGGGGCCTCGACCGTCGTGGGCGCCTTCGTGTTCGGCTGGCCCTCGATCATCGCCGTCATCATCAACTACGTGAAACGCGGCGAGGCGCGCGGCACCTGGCTCGAGTCGCACTTCACCTGGCAGATCCGCACCTTCTGGTTCGCGCTGCTGTGGGCGTGCGTGGTCTTCGCCGTGGGCGCGGTGCTGGCCATCGTGCTGGTCGGCTTCGCGATCTGGATCGTGGGCTTCTTCGCCCTCGGTCTGTGGGCCATCTACCGCATCGCCACCGGCTGGATGGCGCTCCGCGATCGACGGATGGTGTGATCCGGTGAGCCGGATTGAGCGCGTCTACGGCGTGCCGCCGGCGTACTTGGCCACGGCCGCCTTCCACGCGCCGCTCGGATCAGGCGAGCCGCCGAGGTGCTGGTCCACGATCTGCACGGTGCGGTAGGCGATGCCGTAGAAGCGCTCGTTGGCGTCGCGATCCTGCCGGATGGTGCTGCCGTTCAAGGTCACGCCGGCAAAGGCGCCGCGGGTGCGCGAGTAGCTGAGGATCTGCGCGCGCATCTGGATGTCGGTCGAGGCGGAGGCCTCGCGGCCCACCGGCCCGGCCGCCACCCCGGCATCGGCGCCGACCTTGAACTGGTTCTTGAGCAGCTGCTCGAGGCCGCGCCGGTTCTGCACGACCAGCACCAGGTCCACTTCCTGCACGCCGATCTGGAAGCCGAAGCTGCCGCCAGTGATGGTCAGGAACGCGGGTGACGACCACGCCCCGCTCTTCGAATCGCGTACGCTGATGAGGCCGCGGCCCCGCGACCCGCCCACGACGAAGCCGGCCTTGACGAGCGACGGGAACACGGCAATCGCCTCGGCCCGCTCAAGGATCGAGCCGGGCACCGACGAGTCCTGCGCGCCCATCACTTCGTCGAGCACGGTGATGGCGGCGGTGATGCGGTCGCTCTCCTTCACCCCTTCCTGGGCGACGGGGTACGCGGTAGCGACAAGCAGCGCCAGTGCTGCGGTAAGCGAGAGGCGTTGAAGACTCATGCACTGAGTCTAGACCACGCAGCCCCTAGAGAATGGCCGGCGCGCCGGCCCGGAAGTCGGCGCCGAGAATGCTGACCGAGTTGGCGCCGAGCCAGTCGTCAAGCACGCGCGCGTAGACGGCGCGGAAGTCGGTTTCATAGCGCACGTCGCCGGCGTTGTTCTCGAGCCCGGGGTTGGCCGGGTCGGGGCGCAGTTTCGCCGCCGTGCCATAGAGGCCGCCGCGAACCAGGCCACCGAGCGCCATCATGATGCCGGCCGCGCCGTGGTCGGTGCCGTTGCTGCCGTTCTCGGTGATGCGGCGGCCGAACTCCGAGAACAGGATGATCATGGTCGAGTCGAGCAGGCCCTGGTTCTTCAGGTCGGTGTAGAACGAGAGCAGGCCGCCGTTCACCGTGGCCATCAAGGTGCTGTAGGCGCCGTTGACCGGATTCTGGTTGGCGTGCGTGTCGAAGCCGCCGGTCGCGACCCAGAACACCTTGGTGCCGAGTTGCCGGTTCATCGCTCCCGCCACTGCCTGCAGCGCCTGACCGAAGCCGTTGTTTGGGTAGGTGAGCGACGGCCGGTAGGTGGCTACGGTGGCCACGCGATCGAGCGTGCTCAGAGCCGCTTGAGCCGTGGAGTTCACAAACGAGAGATGCGGACGGTCGGGCGGCAGGTGCGACGAGATCTTGAGGGCCGCGGCGCGCTCGTAGCCGGCCTCGGCGCCGGTGTTGGGGCTGGCGAAGCTGTAGGTGGCCGGGCTCGTGATTGCCGGCACCCCCACGGTGCGGGCCACGAGCGGACGGGGCGTCTCGCGCGTGGTGTTCCACCCGACCAGCGGATCGACGGGCGAGGGCAGCGAGTCGAGATAGCGGCCGAGCCAGCCGGTGCCCTGCGAGTTGCCGGGATTGGCCGTGCCCCAGATGTCGAAGCCCTCGAAGTGCGAACGGCTCGAGTTCTCGTAGCCGGTGCGCTGCACCACGGCCAGGCGGCCGTCGTTGAAGATCGACTTCAGCCCCGGGAGCGAGGAATGGAGGCCGAGCACGTTGCCGGCGCGGTCGGTGCCGATCTGGAGCACGGAGCCGGCCGGCACGCCGATGGTCGGACGACGGGCGTAGTAGTCGGCGTCGCCGTAGGGAATGAGCGTGCTCAGCGCATCGTTGCCGCCGCCGAGGTAGACGACCACGAGGTTCCGGCCGCCGCCGCTCTGCGCCAGCGCCAGCTCGGTGAGGAACTGCGGGGCCGCGAAGCCGAAGGTGAAGGCGGTGACGCCGCCGCGGACGAACTGTCTGCGCG
>JBDTWC010000516.1:0-3240 GCA_040006875.1 Acidobacteriota bacterium
CGAGGAACACGCGGTGAGGAAGCGGCGCCGGTCGGCGGTGGTGTGCAGGTCGGTCATGGCTCGGATTCGGACTCAGGTGGCGTCGGGTCGGTGCGGCGATAGCGGAAGTCGCAGCACGGCGCGCCTTGCATGATGGTCTGCGTCCGCGTCAGCGTCACGTCCGGACTGAATCCCTCGATCAGCGCGGCGTCTCGTTGGCACGACAGCACCTCGCCCAGCTCGGGTATCCCAAGCGCGCGGTACATCTCGGCGTAGCGGCAGCGCGTCACGTCGAACTCGAACCGGCCGGGCTCGGTGTCGATGACGCGCAGGCGCAGCGCGTCGTCCTTGGTCCAAGGCCCGAGCGTCTGCGCGAAGCTGTCGAGGGAGCGGTCACCCAGGCGATCGGCCATGGCCTGGCCTTGCGCGCGCGCGAGGTTCGCGATCACGTCACGCACGATGGCCACCACCTCGTCGCGGCCGAAGCGCTGGCCCAACGCCTCGACCACCGGCGCCAGAATGCGCGCCTCGATCTCGCGCCGGGTCAGCACGCCCACGGCGTTCAAGCGGTCCACGCTGTCGCGGTCTTCGGTCATGATCCCTCTCAGGCGTCGGCTACAACGGAAACTTCGTAGAGGCGATGAAGGAGTTCACGGCCTCGAGCAGGCCCTGACTCTTGTCCCGCACGACGAACACCGATTCCTCGCGGGCTCCCGGGATCAGGTCGTGATGATCGATGAGCACCACGTCGGGGCCGTGGGACGGAATCACCGTGCCGTCGCGCGCGTAGTACTCGGCCTCGGCCACGGCATCGAGCTGGCCGGCGGCAAACTGCGCGTAGAGGTCGGGGCCCTGCACGACACCCACGCGCTTGCCCACGAAGTCGTCGATGCGTGTATAGAAGCTCGCGTCAGCGGGGCGGATGCGCAGGGCCCTGCGCTCGTAGAGTAACGGCGCTGAAAACGTCCCGCCCGGGCTCACCCGGTCTGGGAAGCTCGCGACGTTGGTGGCCACCAGGTCCACGGCGTCGGCGCCCGCCTCGATCGTGTGGCTGCTCGTGTCGGACCCGCACGCGGCCGCGGTCAAGGCCAGCGCGATGACCGTAGCCACAGCTGACCCCGAGACGCACAGATTGTGAGGTCCATGCGAATGCGTGCCTTCGGGAAGAGCGCCCGGAAAGCATTCGGATCGAATGTGGTCGCCGGGGTCGAGGGGCCAGGGCAACACGCTCATGATCGCCAGAACGCGCGCGGACATCCGCACTACTTTCTCACATGACGCTCGAGCATCTGGCGCCGCACCACGCCGCCGTAGACGTTGCCCTCGGCATCCACACCCAGACCCTCGGCGCCGGCGTGCTCCACGGCCAGCGGCTCCATGTCTTCGATGAAGGCGCGCACCGAGCCGTCTCTGGCGCTGCCAATGCGGATGCCCTTCTTGATGCCGGGCAGCTCGTGCGCGCCGGTGTCGCGTCCACCCGATTCGGAATCGGCCACGTAGATCGTGTCGTCCTTGGTGATCACGATCCCGCTCGGCCGCCCGAACTGCCGCCACTGGTCGAGAAAGCGTCCCGACTGGTCGAAGATCTGGATGCGGTTGTTCTCGCGGTCGCCGACAAAGAGCCGGCCGCGCGAGTCCATGGCCATGGTGTGCGGCTCGCTGAATTGTCCCGGCCCCGCGCCCTTGGTGCCCCATTCGCCGAGATATTTGCCGTCCTTCGTGAAGTGCACGACCCGGTTGTTGGCGCCGTCGCGATGGCTGTCGCTCACGAAGAGATCGCCATTGGGCGCCACCACCACGTCGGTCGGCTGATCGAAATGTGCCGGCCCCGCGCCGCTCACGCCCTTGGTGCCGAGCGTCATCAGCACCTGCCCCTGCGGACTCAGCTTCAGCGCCTGATGGCCGATGCCATGACCGCCGCGCGCGTCGGTCATCCACAGGTTGCCGTCGCCATCGACGGTGCCACCGTGTGGGAAGTTGAACAGCCCCTGGCCGAAGCTGCGCACGAGCGCGCCCGACTGGTCGAAGACCAGGATGGGCGGCTCGCTCCGGCCCTCGCAGGAGTTGTTCACGCAGCGGTGCACCACGAAGATCGTGCCGTCGGGGGCCGGCTCGATCGCCGTCACCGCGGCCCAGACGACGCCAGTCGGCAATGTGCCCCACGTGCGCGTGGTGCGGTAGGGCTGCGGCAGGTCGTTTCGTGGTGTGGACTGCGCCGCGGTCACACCGGGTAGTGCGGCAGCGAAGAGCGCCGTGATCAGCACGGCCGGCGGATGCATGCGCATGATGGACCTCCCGCGGAGCGCGGACGGGCGGATTGTAGCGCGTCAGGCGGCTGGCGACTCGCAGGCCGCGCGCGTCACGCGATGGCGGAAGCGGAACATCGGCACCAGCGACCAGGCCACGAGGCCGCCGAAGAGCGTGTTCACGAGCGTGCCGCCGCGCAGACGGAATGTGACCCGATCGGTGAGGCGCGTGGTGGTGGCGGCGAGCGCCGTGAACTCGTGGCGATGCACCCACGCCGCGAAGGGGCCCTGGATCTGCTCGTCGACGAAGAGCACGTTGGGCACGTAGTCGGTGTGCAGCGCCAGCCAACGCACCGGCCCGATCCGGAGCTCGACGCGGGCCCCGGGGCGAATGCCGCCTTCGCGCCGCACCACCCGCACCCGGGGGAACGGCGGGCTCAGCCGGGCCAGCGCGTCGTCGCGCTCGTGAAACGCGAACACGGTGGCGACCGGCGCACGCATGACCAGGGATCGCACGAAGACAGGCACGGCCCAGATTAGCGCCAGGCGGCTCCGGGCCGGAGTTAGAATCCTTCCTTCAGGAGGACAGGTCCATGGAACAGGCAATCGAGACGCTGCTGAACGACTTCGAACAGGGCAAGATGAACCGCCGTCAGCTCATCAAACACATCGCGATGGTGGCCGCGGTCGCCTCGCCCGCGGCGGCGGCCGCGCAGAGCGCGCCGGCCAAGGCGCCGTGGACGACCGTGCATCTGGACCACATCTCCTACGCGGTCAGCGATTACAAGAAGAGCGCCGACTGGTACGCCAACCTGATGGGTTGGAAGGTCGTGAACGACAACGGCAAGAATCAGGCGACGCTGCGCATCGGCGACGTCGGCGAGATCATCATCCGCAACTCGCGCCGGCTTGAAGGCGCGGCCGCGCCCGCGGCTTCACCCGCTGCCGCGACCCCGGGCCAGGCCCCACGTCCGCCGCTGACCGGCGTCATCAACCACGTGTCGTGGGGCGTGTC
>JBDTWC010000517.1:0-3237 GCA_040006875.1 Acidobacteriota bacterium
ACTTCCTCTACCGCCGCAAGCGCGCCGGTCAACTCGTGTCGAAGAGCCGCTACCTGGGCGCGCAGATGCTCGGTTATCTCGACCACGATCTGTGGCTCGACAATGCCCGCCACGCCAACGCGATGGCCGACCTGCTCGCCACCGGCGTGCGTGCGCTGCCGCACACCCGCCTGCCGCTGGCGGTCGAAGCCAACGAGGTGTTCGCGATCATCCCGCACGCCATGCACGAGGCCTTGCAGTCCGCTGGGGCCCGGTATCTGGTGTGGCCGGGCGAAGGCACCGGCACCGACAACGCCGGTCCGGACGAGGTGCTGGTGCGCTGGCTCACCTCGTTCCGTACCACGCCGAGCGAGGTGCGGGCGCTGCTCGCGGCCGCCGCGAACCCGCACCCGCCCCTGCGCCCGCGGCGGGTGGACTAGAGGTAGCGGATCAGGCTGCGCAACGCCTCGCCCAGCGTGTCGGCGATGGCCCAGGCCAGCGGCATCAGGTCGCCGCTGCGGACCACGCTGGTGGCCAGCCCGGGATCGGTCAGCAGCAGCCACGTGCCGGTCGCCACGACCGGAGTTACGCCCGCCGCCACCGCCGCGCCCCCACCCATCACGTAGAACCAGGCGCGAGCGCGACGACCGGGTTCGGTGAGCGGCGACATGACACGACCGAACATAGCGAGGGCCGTGCCAGGGCGGACGGAAGGCCAAACGTCATGTTTGTGGGCGTTTCCGAGCTGAGGCGCCGCAGGCGCACCCTGGAGTCGTCCGCTTCCGGGACGACGGGCATCCCGAAACCGTGCGTCCCAAGACGTTCGAACCACCTCGTGGAACCGAACCCGTGGACGCCGGCTGGCGGTGCCCGTGCTAGTGTGCCGGCCCATGAGCGCACATGCCTTGTCCGCGGGCTGGAGATGTTCGACCTGGTTGCTGTCCGCGGGCCTCGGGACGCTACTCGGCGGATCGGCCGCCTTCGCCCAGCCCGCCGCCCCGCCTGCCGCCACTCGCACTGTGCTGGTGAAAGCCGCCCAGATCATCGACGGACGTGGCGGCCCGCCGATCCGGAACGGCGCGGTGCTGATTCGCGGTGATCGAATCGAGCGCGTTGGTCCAGCCGCCGGCATGACCGCGGATCAGGTGATCGATCTCGGTACCGCCACCGTGCTGCCAGGGCTCATCGACCTGCATACCCACCTGACCGACGAGGTCGGCACCAATTGGGAATCGAACCTGCTCACGACCACGCCCGGCCGCGCCGCTCTCTACGGCGCGGTCAACGCCCGCACCACCTTGATGGCCGGCTTCACCACCTGCCGCGACATGGGGCCGACCTGGCCGTTCACCGACATCGACCTGCGCTACGCCATCGACAAGGGCTCGATTCCAGGGCCGCGGCTGCAGGTCGCCGGGAACTACGTGTCGGCCACCGGCGGCGCCGGCGACGCGCGCCAGTTCTCGATCTACGTGGACGTGCCGATCGTCAGAAATCTCGCCGACGGCGTCGACGAGGTGCGCAAGGTGGTGCGCACGAACCTGAAGCAAGGCGCCGACTTCATCAAGATCTTGGCCACGGGTGCCGTGATGTCGAAGGGCATCCCGCCCGGTGCCCAGCAGTACTCCGACGCCGAGCTCGCTGTCGCCGTGGAAGAAGCCACGCGCTGGGGCAAGTTCGTGGCCTCGCACGCGCACGGCACCGAAGGCATCAAGGCCGCGGTGCGCGCCGGCGTCCGCACCATCGACCACGGCAGCATGCTCGACGAGGAAGGGGCTGTGCTCATGAAGCAGAAGGGCACCTACTTCGCGCCGACGCTCTATGTCGGTCATACGATCATGAACGACAACCAGACGCTGAACATCCCCGCGCACCAGGTGGAGCGCGAGAAGGCGATGCAGGGCACGCAGGAGAAGGCGTTCACGATCGCGCTCGCGCACCACCTGCCGATCGCTTTTGCCACCGATGCGGGCGTGTTCCCGCACGGCGAGAACGCGCGCGAGTTCAAGCTGCGCGTCGCTCTCGGTCAGGCGCCGATGGCGGCAATCGAAAGCGCCACGCGAATCGCCGCCGAGGCGATCGGCTGGGCCGATCGCGTGGGCACGCTCGACGCCGGCCGCTTCGCGGATCTGATCGCCGTCGACCGGGACCCGCTCGCCGACATCACCGAGCTCGAGCGGGTCCGTTTCGTGATGAAGGGCGGCGTCGTCTACAAGGAGAAAGGGCGCTGACCGTGCTGTGCTTGACAGCCGCGCAGGCGAGGCGTAGGGTGATCTCAGACCCATCGAACGCCGCAAGGCGGGGGCCCGATGCGTCGCTCGGAACCAGGCCCCACGCGGAAGGAGGTCGCACGATGACGTTCGTCGCGAGCGAGGATCCGCCGGGTATTACGCGACTCGCGTAACGGGACTGACGCAGCTCCACCCAGCGTCGCATCCTGATTGCGGGGTCACCCGGACACGAAGAAGTGCTCACGCACGGCGTGAGCGGGAAAGGGCATCCAGACGACCGGATGCCCTTTCTTTTTTATCTAGCGAGCAGGTGCGCGGCGCCTTGAGGTCGAGCGGAGTGCCGGTGCCGGCGGCTTGGCAATCACGCAACGACGCGTCGAGCTTGCAGTTCCGTCATGCCGTCGTTGCGCTGCAGTAGACTCACCGACATGCGACAGCGTCTTTCGCTTGCGGCACTGGTCGTGATCGCGGCGGCGGGTCTTTCGGCCCGGCAGCCGGTGGCCGACACGCCCAACCTGGTGCGCGCCGCCTACACGAAGTACGAGCACATGATCCCGATGCGCGACGGCGTCAAGCTGTTCACGTCGGTCTATGTGCCCAAGACGTGCGCCACGCCACAGCCGATCCTGATGCAGCGCACGCCCTACTCGGTGGCGCCCTACGGCATCGACAACTACCGCACCACTATCGGGCCGTCTGACCAGTTCCTGAAGGAAGGCGTCATCGGCGTCTACCAGGACGTGCGCGGACGCTACCTGTCGGAAGGCGAGTGGGTCGAGGTGCGGCCGCACAACCCGAAGAAGGGTCCCAAGGACATCGACGAGAGCAGCGACACCTACGACACCATCGACTGGCTGGTGAAGAACGTGCCGTGCAACAACGGCCGGGTCGGCATGTGGGGGATCTCGTATCCCGGCTTCTACGTGAGCGCCGGCATGATCGATGCGCATCCAGCGCTCAAAGCGGCGTCGCCGCAGGCGCCGGTGACCGACTACTTTCTCGGCGACGACTCCTTCCACAACGGCGC
>JBDTWC010000518.1:0-3235 GCA_040006875.1 Acidobacteriota bacterium
AGCACCTTGCACTGCGAGTCGTTGATGCGGTCGCGCAGCGACTCGCTGCTGAAGCCGCCAAAGACCACGTTGTGCACAGCGCCGATGCGCGCGCAGGCGAGCATGGCGATGGCGAGTTCGGGCACGAGCGGCATGTAGAGCGCCACGCGATCGCCTTTGGCCACGCCCAGCCCCTTGAGTACGTTGCCGAACTGCGACACCTGCCGGAACAGATCGAAGTAGGTGAGCGTGCGCCGGTCACCGGGCTCGCCCTCCCAGATGAGCGCGGCCTTGTTGCGGCGCGGGCCGCGCAGGTGGCGGTCGATGCAGTTAACGCTGGCGTTGATCGTCCCGCCCACGAACCACTTGGCGTAGGGCGGCGTCCACTCGAGCACGGTGTCCCACGGCTTGGACCACTCGAGTTCGGCGGCGAAGCCCGCCCAGAAGCCCTCGGGGTCCTTTTCGGCGCGCTCGTAGACCGCCGGGTCGTTGACGGTGGCGGCGGCCCGAAACGCCGCGCTCGGCTCGAACTGGCGATGCTCGCTGAGCAGAGCGTCGATGGCGGAGGACGGCGGTGGCGTAGGCTCGGACATGGACTGGATTCTATCCCCAGCCATCGCCTCCAGCCGCCGCCCAGGCCGCGGTTGGTGGCCCGGGATACACTGACGTGAGAGTGACACACTGCACGCGAGTGAGCACGTGGACGGCCCTCCTGACGGCCGCGGTCGCCGCCATCGCCGCGGCCACGGTGGTCGGTCCCGCGCGCGCGCAAACAAGCGCCGGACCGTCCGCTCCAGCGCCCACCTTCGTGGCCGACGTGGCGCCGATCCTCCATCGTCATTGCATCACCTGCCACCGCAGCGGCGAAATGGCGCCGATGGCGCTCATCACCTACGCCGACGCCCGGCCGTGGGCAACGTCGATTCGCGCCCAGGTCGCGCAGCGGCGCATGCCGCCCTGGTTTGCCGATCCGGCGGTGGGCCACTTCCGTAGCACCCTGCGCCTGGCCGACGCCGACGTCGCCACCATCACACGCTGGGTCGACAGCGGCGCCAAGCGAGGCGAGGGTCCCGAGCCCCAGCCGCCGCCGACCACGCCAGGGTGGCGCATCGGCAAACCCGATCTCGAGCTGCAGATGGCCGAGCCGTTCAACGTGCCCGCTCAGGGCCTGGTCGACTACCAGTACATCCGCATCCCCACGAACTTGAAGGAAGACCGCTGGATTCAGGCGATCGAGATTCATCCAACCGATCGGCGCGCCGTGCATCATCTGCGCGTGTTCGCCTTGGCACCGGGCGAGAACGTGCAGGCCAAGTGTCCGGGAGAAGTGTGCGGCGACCTGGAGCCGCCGCTGGCCTCGTATGGCGAGAACATCGGCTCGGTCACCGTCGGCACGCAGCCGATCGTGTTTCCACCGGGCACCGCCAAGCTGCTGAAGGCCGGCTCGGTGCTGACGCTCCACACCCACTACGTGACCACGGGCACGGCGGTGGCCGATCGCACCCGCCTCGGCTTCATCTTCGCCAAGACCGCCCCGCGCATCGCGCTGAAGACCGCGTCGCTGGCCCAGGAACAGTTCGCGATTCCGCCCGGCGCCGCCAACTATCCCGTGCAGGCGGCGCTCGAATTCAAGACCGACGGGCAGTTGTGGAGCCTCGGCCCGCACACGCACGTGCGCGGCAAGAGCTGGCGCTTCGACCTCGTGAGCCCGCGCGGCGAGCGCACGCCGCTGCTGCTCATCCCCCGCTACGACTTCAACTGGCAGATGTACTACGACTTCGCCGAGCCCGTGCCATTCACGGCGGGCAGCCGTCTCGAAGCCATTGCGGCCTTCGACAACTCGGTGCAGAACAAGGCCAATCCCGACCCACGGGCCACCGTGCGCTGGGGTGAGCAGACGAAAGACGAGATGATGTTCGCCTCGGTCACCTACAGCACTGGCACTCCGGCCGCACCGCGACCGAAAGCCAAGTAGCGGAGGCTCAGCCGAGCCAGGCGTGCAGCGTATGATCGGCGCGCACGAAGCGGGCGCCGACGGCTTCGTAGATGTTGGCGGTCGACACGTTCGAGGCTGGAGTCTGCGTTTCGGTGACCTCGCCGCGCGCGTGGTTGACGGCCGCGGCTTCGCGGATCAAACCGGCATAGGCGCCGGGCGTGTCGCGCCGGCAGGCGCCCAGGCTGCCGGCCCACATCGTGACGCCGCTCACCGACGAGAACGGCTGCACCGCGCGCACGCCGGCCCAGCCGATGAGCCCGCCGGTCTCGCCTTCGGCGACCAGGATCCGCTCGGCCATCACGCCGGCCACGCACTGGCGCGACCATTCCATGTAGAAGTCCGCGGCCCGGTCGGCGGGCAGATGCGGGTCGCGCTGGAAGCGTCCGCCGAAGCCAGCGAAGGCCTCGCGCGAGATCTCGAGTAACTCCGCCGCATCGCCGGGCGCGAAGGAACGGATGCGGCCCACCTCGCGCACCACCGTGGGTGCCGGCCCCTTCGGGTGCGTGAAGTAGGTGAGCAGGGTGTCCATGAGCCGGAACCCCTGGCGTTCTGCCGCAGCCAGCGTGGCCGCGTCCTCCGCATCGAAGCGAGCGGAGACGTGCTGCAGGCCGGCGACGCGACAGCGCGTCAAGGCATCGGCGATCGCCGCGTCGATCTCGGCCGCTCCCGCCGCCTCGCCGCGCAGCACGCACTCGAGGCGCGCCATCGGCAGTCCGAAGAACGCGGAGTCCCACGCCAACGGACGGACCAGCGCGAAGACGCAGCCTTCGCCGTCGCCAGCGGAGCCGACCAGGGCACCCGGCGTGTGCCGGATTTTGGCCAGCTCCGCCCGCATCACCTCACCCTGCATGCGGCGCGACACCGCGCGATAGTGCCGGTAGGGCTTGAACGGATAGGCGTCGACGAGCGCGTCGAGCCGCGCTGCGGTGTCCACGTCGCCTGGGACGATCAGTCGTAGTACTCGCGGCCGAGGTGAGTGATGAGCTCCTCGCCCTTGAGGTAGCGCAGGGTGTTCTTCAGCTTCATCAGCTGGATGAACAGGTCGTGCTCCGGGTAGACCTCCGGGGCGTGCATCGGCGCCTTGAAGTAGAACGACAGCCATTCCTGGATGCCGAACATGCCCGAGCGCTTGGCCAGGTCGAGGAACAGCGCCGAGTCGAGCACGATCGGCGCCGCCAGGATCGAGTCGCGGCACAGGAAGTTGATCTTGAGCTGCATCGGGTAGCCGAGCCAGCCCACGATGTCGATGTTGTCCCAGCC
>JBDTWC010000519.1:0-3232 GCA_040006875.1 Acidobacteriota bacterium
GCAGAGTCAGACGGGCGAGATCTTCGGCAAGGTCACCGACGGATCGGGCGCGGTTCTTCCGGGCGTGACGGTGACGGTCACGGGACCGGTCCTGCTGCAGCCGCTGACGGCGGTCACCAGCGAGACGGGCACCTTCCAGTTTCCGCGTATTGAAATCGGCGAGTACGCGGTCAAGTTCGAGCTCGCGGGCTTCAAGACGGTGATCAACCAGGGGATCCGCGTGACCGTCGGCTTCAGCGCCGCGGTCAACGCCCAGTTGGGCATCTCGTCCGTGCAGGAGACCATCACGGTCACCGGCGAGAGCCCGATCGTCGACACCAAGGCGACCGGCACCAAGCAGACGTTCACCAACGAGCTGCTCCAGAGCATTCCGTCGGCGCGCGACCCGTGGGTCATCCTCCAGCAGACGGCCGGCATCTCGATGGACCGCGAGAACATCGGCGGCAACATGTCGGGTCAGCAGTCCAACTACGTGTCGCGCGGCGGCAACCCGACCAACAACAAGTGGTCGCTCGACGGCGTCGACATCACCGACATGGCGGCGACCGGCGCGTCGCCGAGCTACTACGACTTCGACGCGTTCGAGGAGATGACGATCACCACCGGCGGCGTCGACGTGACGCAACAGACCGGCGGCGTCGGCATCAACCTCGTCACCAAGAGCGGCAGCGATCGTTTCAAGGGATCGTCGCGCTTCTACGCGACCGACGAAAAGCTCGAGTCGCAGAACGTCACCGACGTACTGCGCTTGCAGGGCGCGACCTCGGGCAACCCCATCCAGAACATCAAGGACTACGGCGTCGAGATCGGCGGCCCGCTCAAGAAGGGCAGAGCCTGGGTGTGGGGCAGCTTCGGCAAGCAGACCGTCGACGTCGGTGTCCTCGGCTTCTACCAGCCGACCGCGGCCTGTCAGGCATTCAAGAGCAGCTCGGTCGCGCTCGCGGCGTCGATTGAGACGGTCAACGGCTGCCTCAACACCGACCGCACGCTGCTGCAGACGACCAACCTCAAGGCGGAAGTCCAGCTGTTCAAAGGCAACAAGGTCACGCTGTTCAACAACTTCGCGAAGAAGGAGCGCAACGCGCGCGGCGCCAGCGACCTCAACCCGATCGAGACGACGACCCCGCAGAGCGAAGTGCCGGCCAGCTACGGCAAGCACTGGTGGAACACCGGCCCGAACCCGACCTACAAGTTCGGCGACCAGTGGGTGGTCAGCGACCGCCTCCTGCTCGACGTGACCTACGCGCACGTCGGCAACAACTTCACGCTCGGCTTCCACTCGCCCGAGCTGGCCGACGTGCAGCCGACGTTCATCATCCCGACGACCCTCAACGGCCGCTCTGGCGCCTCGAGCGTGTTCATCCGTCCGGTCAACAGCGTGACGGTGAACTCGAACTACTTCCTGCCGGCCGTGATGGGCTTCGACCACGCACTCAAGATCGGTGGCACGTGGCACGACGCCAACAGCACGTCGATCAACCACACCGGCGGCTTCGCCCGGGTGCGGTTCCCGAGCGACGCGGCGCTGGCCAACCGCGACTGCGCCAACCTCGGCGCGACCGGCCTGCCGACGTCGGGCTGCCAGGTCGACCTCGTGCGCGACGGCTTCAGCGCCTACGACCTCACCAACGCTTCGGTGTTCGTGCAGGACACGATCACGCACGGCCGAGCGACGCTTCAGCTCGGCGTCCGCTACGACTACAACCACGACACCGCGCTGGCCGCGAACATCGTGGCCAACCCGCTGGCGACCTGCGTCGCCGGCAGCGGGGTGACCTGCGTCGGCAGCTCCTCAACGGGCGGCTCGTGGCTGCCCGGGATCAGCTTCAACGGCGCCGACCCGGGCGTGAAGTTCAACAACTTCTCGCCGCGCCTCGGCTTCACCTACGACCTGCAGGGCAACGGCAAGACCCTGGCGCGCGCCAACTACGCGCGCTACTACGGACAGGTCGGCACCGGCGCGATCGCCTCGACCATCAACCCGGTCGGCTCGACGACGCTGCGCTACCCGTGGGCCGACCTCAACCGCAACGGTGTCGCCGATGCGGGCGAGGTCGCGCTGAGCGCGTCGCCGCTCTCGGCGAGCACCAACTGGTCGGCGGCCAACCCCGCCAACACCATCTCGGCCAACTCGGTCGACCCGAACCTGAAGAACGACAAGACCGACGAGTTCATCATCGGGCTGGATCGGGAAATCGGCGCCGGGTTCGCGGTGGGCGCCAGCTACATCTGGCGCAAGTACGGCGACTTCCAGTTCGACGATCGTCCGAACTTGACGACGGCGGACTACGTCGCGGTGCAGTTCACGCCGGCGTCGACCGCCTGCCCGGGCGCGGACAACCGCGTCAGCGCCGGCACCTGCTCGACGGTGACGTACTACCAGCCGACGTTCCAGCTGCCGACCATCGTCCAGACGACCAACGCCGGCGGATTCAACCGCACCTACAACGGCGTCGAGCTGACCGGCCGCAAGCGCCTGGCGAACCACTGGCTGATGAACGCCAGCTTTGCCTACAACAGCACGCTGGTGAACTTCGACAGCTTCACCGGCAGCATCCTGTCGACGTCGTCGACCACCCAGACGCTGATCGAGGATCCGACCAACCGCGTGGCTCGCGACGGCAACCAGTACGACTACCCGACGGGCGGCAGCGGCATCGGCAACGTCTGGGTGAACGCGAAGTGGCTGTTCAAGGTGAGCGGCATGTATCAGGCGCCGTTCCAGATCAACGTGTCGGCGTTCTACAACGCGCGGCAGGGCTATCCCTACGAGCGCTTCATCCAGGGCCCGTCGCGCGCCAACGGCGCCGGCATCCCGATCGTCGTGCTCGACCCGATCGGCGAGAGCCGCCTCCCGAACTACCAGAACGTCGACTTCCACATCGAGCGTCCCCTGAAGTTCGGAACGGTTCGCTTCGTGCCGGCGCTCGACGTGTTCAACGTCGGCAACTACAACACGATTCAGTCGATCCGCGGCACGCAGAACGCGACCAACGCCAACCAGGTGCAGGCGCTCCTCGCGCCGCGCGTGATGCGTTTCGGCATCAAGTTCAACTGGTAAACTGACGAGGCAGGCCGTTAAGCCTGTCACGTGTTTGCAGGGCGGGGCCGCGGGCCCCGCCCTTTTTTTGCGCCCGCCGTAGCTCGCGTGTTTTGTCGCGAGCGGAGGTGGGCTATCCTTTCCCCGTGATGCGGTCGCAGCTGATTCGCAGCTTCACGGATGCGGCGCTCA
>JBDTWC010000520.1:0-3229 GCA_040006875.1 Acidobacteriota bacterium
TCCCACGCAGACGGCTCCTGACTAGGGGTTGGCGACGGCCACGCCGTCCTTCCCCGATTCCTTGACGCGATACATGGCGACGTCGGCCGCCCGTACTAGCTCTTCGGCCGAACTGGCGGCATCCGGTAGCGTCGCAACGCCGACCGACACCGTGAGTCGCACTTCCAGGCCGTCGCCGGCCAGGAACACGAAGTCGCGCACCCGATCCCGGACGCGGTCGGCGACACCAATCGCGCCCTCCGATCCGGTCTCCGGCAGCACGATGGCGAACTCGTCGCCGCCGAAGCGTGCGACGACGTCGGTCTCGCGCGCCGACCCGCGAATGACGCCGGCCGCCTCGACGAGGGCGCGGCTGCCCGCCAGATGCCCATACGAGTCGTTGACGCGCTTGAAGCCGTCGAGGTCGATGAAGAGCAGCGACAGCGAACGTCCGCTGCGCGAGGCACGCTTCGATTCGCGCCGCAGCACCTGGTTCAGATACCGCGAGTTGTAGAGCTGTGTGAGATCGTCGGTGACCGAGAGGGCCTCGGCGCGCCGGATCGCGAGGGCGTTGTCGAGCGCCAGCGCGGGCCCCTCGAGCACGTCGGCCAGCGCGTCGGCGGCTCCGGCCGGCAGGCGCGGCTCGCTCTTCGACATGGCCCGATCGATGATCACGAGGGCGGCCACCACGCGGCCGCGGCACCGCAGCGGCACCGCGAACACGGCACCGGCCGTACCGCGCACGCGCAGGTCGTGCCGCAGGTCGGGGCTCGTGAACTCCCGGCCGTGCGACAGCACCCAGCGGCTCACGTTGGCGGCGGGCGCCGACAGCGTCGCCGTCATGCCGCGCGACGCCATGAGTCCGACCTGCCCGTCCATGTCGATGGCGTACACCGACAGCGACTGCGCATTGAGCCACTGCGCGGCGTGAGTCGCCACGAGTTCGCCGATCTCCTCGGGGTCGAGGGTCTCGTGCGCCGACCGCATGAGTGCAAGTTGAACATCTGGCCGGGTCAGCCGCGCCCTCAGCGTTCGCTGAGCGTGACGGAGTCGTGTGGCGAGGTCGGGGCGGGCAGCCGCTGAAGGTGGCATGGGCTTCAGCCGAGACTGGGGTAGTCAGGGGCGTATACTGGCCCGTTCCGGCGATTTTCTATCACCGCGACTATACCACGGCTGCACCGGACTCCTACGCAGCGTTGCACGCTCGTCGGGCCTTTTCGCGCCCCCGCTGCGCCGGCGTTTGGGAATACGCGCGCAACCTTGTTAGGATGAGGGGTTCAAGGATTTCACCCATGACCATGCTCGATCGGATGCGCCGCCACCAGACCTGGCTCAAGTGGAGCCTGGCCCCTCTCATCCTGGCCTTCGGGCTGTTCTTCGTGCCGAGGAACAACACCGCCACGGCGACCGTCGCCGCCGACCAGGTGCTCGCGGAGGTCGCGGGCGAGACCGTCACGGTGGCGCAGTTCCAGCGGCGCTACAGCGCGCAGATGCAGTCCTACCGCAACGCCTACGGCGGCCAGATCAGCGAGCAGATGTTGCGGCAGCTCGGCATCGACCAGCAGATCCTGCAGGCCCTGGTCGACGAGCAGGCGATGGTCGCCGAAGCCCGGCGCCAGCAGTTCGCGGTGAGCGACGTGGAGGTGCGCCAGCGCATCCTGTCGCTGCCGGCGTTCATGGAGAACGGCACGTTCATCGGCGAGACGCGCTACCGTCAGCTGCTCTCGAACCAGAATCCCCCGCTCTCCACCAAGGAATTCGAGGATCAGTTGCGCCGGGCGATTCTGGCCGAGAAGCTGCGCACGTCGGTCACCGGCTGGATGTCGATCACCGACACCGACGTCGCCGAAGAGTTCCGCAAGCGGAACGAGAAGGTGAAGCTGGAGCTCGTGGCGCTCACCCCCGACGCGTTCCGCGACAAGGTCACCGTCAGTGACGCCGAGCTCGCCAAGCGGTTCGAGGCCAACAAGGAAACCTACCGCATCGGCGAGAAGCGCAAGGTCAAGTATGCGCTCGTCGAGGTCGAGAAGGTGCGCGAGACGGTGCAGGTGCCCGACGCCGAGGTCGAGGCGTTCTACACCCAGAACAAGGCTCAGTACACGACCGAGGGCCGGGTGCGCGCCAGCCACATTCTGCTCAAGACCGAGGGCAAGGACGAAGCCGCCGTGCGGGCTCGCGCCGAGGACCTGCTGAAGCAGGCCAAGGCGCCCGGCGCCGACTTCGCGGCTTTGGCGAAGGCCAACTCGGAAGACGAGGGCTCGGCGGTCAACGGCGGCGACCTGAACTACTTCGGCCGCGGCCAGATGGTGCCCGAGTTCGAGCAGACGGCCTTCGCCATGAAGGCCGGCGAGATCAGCGACCTGGTGAAGACCACCTTCGGCTTCCACATCATCAAGGTGGTCGACAGCCAGCCCGAAACCAGCCGGCCGATTGCCGAGGTGAAGTCCGAGCTCGTGGATCAGCTCAAGTGGCAGAAGGCCCAGCAGGTCGCCGAAGAGCAGGGCAAGGCCATGGAAGCGTCGATCAAGACCGCTGCCGACCTCGAGAAGGTCGCAAAGGAGCGCGGGCTCGCGGTGGTGGAATCGCCGCTGTTCCTGCGCGACGAGCCGATCGGAGATCTGGGTGCCGCGCCCGAAATCGCGTCGCGTGCCTTCACGATGAAGGAGGGCGAAGTGACGCCCGCGATGCGCGTGTCGCGCGGCTGGGTGTTTGCGACGCTGGCCGGCAAGCAGGACTCGTACCTCCCGCAGCTCGCTGAGGTGATCGCGCGCGTGCGCGAAGACGCGCTCGGAGACAAGGCCGCCGAGCTGCTCAAGTCGCGCGCCGGCGCGATTGCCGCCGACCTGAAGGCGGCCACCGACTTCACGGCCGCCGCCAAGAAGGCCGGCTTCGAGGTGAAACCGACCGAGCTCATCACGCGCGGCGCTGCGCTGCCCGACATCGGCGCAAACACCGAGGTGGAAAAGGCGGCGTTCGCCCTGCCCGCTGGCGGCGTCACCGGCGCGATCACCACGCCGACCGGCAGCGTGATCGCACGCGTGGCCGAGCGGATTGACGTGACCGACGCGGAGCTGGCCGCGGGACGTGACGCGCTTCGCGAAGAGCTGGTCAACCAGCGGCGTGATCGCTTCTTCAGCGCCTACATGGCCAAGGCCAAGACAGGTCTCAAGATCGGCATCAAGCAGGACGTGCTGGCGCAGATCATGGGTCCGATGCCCGCCGGCGCGCCCGGGTTCCCCGCGCCGTCGCC
>JBDTWC010000521.1:0-3223 GCA_040006875.1 Acidobacteriota bacterium
ATCGACGAGCTCGACGCCCTGCTCCGCGACGCCACGCGGCGGCGGATGGTCGCCGACGTGCCGCTCGGTGCGTTCCTGTCGGGTGGCATCGACTCGTCGGCGGTGGTGGCGCTGATGCAGGCCGGAAGCCCGCGGCCGGTGCGCACCTTCACCATCGGCTTTGCCGAGGGTGGCTACGACGAGGCCAAGGACGCGGCGGCGGTGGCCGCGCATCTGGGCACCACGCACACTGAGCTCTACGTCACCCCGGACGAGGCGCGCGCGGTGATTCCGCGGCTCGCCGACATCTACGACGAGCCGTTTGCCGACTCGTCACAGATCCCCACGTTCCTGGTGGCGCAGATGGCGCGACGCGACGTCACGGTGGCGCTCTCGGGCGACGGTGGCGACGAGGTGTTCGGGGGCTACAACCGCTACCTCTGGGCGCCGACGATCGTGCGCAAGACGGCGCTGGCGCCGGCCTGGGCTCGCCGCGGGCTGGGTCGCGCGCTCACCGTGCCCTCACCCGCGGCATGGGATGCCGTGGGCCGGCTGACGGGCGGTGGCGCCGCCACGGCGCTTGGACAGCGCGCGCTCGGCGACAAGGTCCACAAGCTCGGCACCGCGCTCACGGCCGCGAGTCCCGACGATCTCTACCTCTCGCTCGTGTCGCAGTGGCAACACCCGCCGTTGGCCGGCGACGCGGTCGAGTATCCGCTGCTCGTGCGCGACGCGAGCCTCCGCGCGGCAACGCCGGAGTTCCTCGACCGCATGATGCTCGCTGACACCATGACTTACCTGCCCGACGACATCCTGGTGAAGGTCGATCGGGCCACCATGGCGGTCAGTCTCGAGGGGCGCGCGCCCCTGCTCGATCACCGGGTGGTGGAGTGGGCGTGGCGGCAGCCGCAATCGCGCCGGATCCGCGATGGGCAGGGGAAGTGGGCCCTGCGCCAGGTGCTGCGCCGCTATGTGCCCGATGCGCTCATCGACCGGCCCAAGGCGGGCTTCGCCATGCCCGTTCATGCGTGGCTGCGCGGTCCGTTGCGCGCCTGGGCGGGCGATCTGCTGTCGCCGGCGGCCCTGCGCGACTCGCTGCTCGACGGGGCTGCGGTCGGCCGTGCCTGGCGGGAACACCTCAGCGGTCGCGCCAACCACATGCCGCAGCTGTGGGCGGTGCTCATGTGGCAGGCGTGGCGCACCCGATGGTAGACGCCGGCTCGCGTGGCCGCATCGGCGTGATGCGTGTGATCGCGCGCCTGAACGTCGGCGGCCCCGCCATTCATGCCACGCTGCTCACCGAGCGTCTCGACCCGACGCGCTTCTCGACCACGCTGGTCGTGGGCAGCGAAGACGCCAGCGAGGCCAACTACCTCGAACTTCACGGCCGTACCTTGCCGGTGCGGATCATCCCCGACCTCGGACGCGAGATTCGCCCGCTCAGCGATGTGCGCACGATCTGGCAGCTGATGCGGATCATCCGGCGCGAGCGGCCGCTCGTCGTGCACACCCACACCGCCAAGGCCGGCGCTCTCGGCCGCGTGGCCGCGATCCTGTGCCGCGTGCCGGTTGTCGTGCACACGTATCACGGGCACGTCCTGCGCGGCTACTTCTCGCCGCCCAAGACGGCCGTGTACCGCGCGATCGAACGCGTGCTGGCCTGGCGCACCGACCGCCTGCTCACCGTGACCGCGCGCGTCGGCCAGGAGTTGCAGGCCCTCGGCGTGGGCCGACCGGAGCAGTACCTCACCTTGCCACTTGGCTTCGACCTGGCGCCGCTGCTGAGCGCCGAGCGCCGTCGCGGCGAGCTGCGCGCCGAGTTGCAGGTGGGTGAGGCGCCGCTGGTCGGAATCGTGGCGCGGCTGGTGCCGATCAAGGCGCACGAGGTGTTCCTGGCCATGGCGGCGCGGGTCCGCCAGACCTATCCCACCGCCGTCTTCCTGATCGTGGGCGATGGCGAGCTGCGCGGGTCGCTGGAACAGCGCGCACGGGATCTCGGCCTCGCCGACGCGGTGCGGTTCCTCGGCTGGCGTGCCGACATGGACCGGCTCTACGCCGACCTCGACGTGGTGGCGCTGACCTCGCGCAATGAAGGGTCGCCGGTGGCGCTGATTGAAGCGATGGCGGCCGGCACCGCCGTGGTCTCCACAGCGGTGGGCGGCGTGGCCGATGTGGTCGAACACGGCGTGACCGGGCTGCTGGCGCCGATGGACGACGATGCGGCCCTGGCCGCGCACGTGGTGACGCTGCTCGGCGATCGCGAACTGGGACGGCAGTTGGGGCAGCGGGGCAGGGTCCGCGTCGCCGCCACCTACGGCGCCGACCGCCTGGTCGCCGACATCACGGGGCTCTACGACGAGCTGCTCCGCGCGAAGGGGCTCGCATAGGCTATCCTCAACCGCGATGCGCACCGGCACTCGGCTGCTGCTCACCGCGGCGGCTCTTCTTGCGACCTCCACCTGGCTGGCTGCAGGGCGAGCGGACGCGCCGGGCCTCCAGGCGCCCGCCGCGATACCCCTGGCGCGACCCGCCGCCGACTACGTCGGCTCGCAGGCCTGCCAGAGCTGTCACGAAGAAGCCTACGGGCGCTGGAAGACCTCGCTCCACATCCAGATGACACGTCCGGTCGCCGAGGCTACCGTGCTCGGCGACTTCAGCCGCGACGCGCGCTTCAGCGCGCACGGCCGCTCCTACGAGTTCGGACGACGCAACGGCAAGCCGTTTGTCACGGTGAGCGCCGAGGGTCGTGCCGCCGAAACCTACCAGGTCGACTACACGCTCGGCTCGAAGCGCTTCCAGGGCTATCTGGCGACGTTGCCGGGCGGCCGCATCTACGTGCTGCCGGTCTTCTGGCACGTCGAGACGAAGCGGTGGTTGGACTGGAAGGAGACCACGCCGATTCCCGACGGCGCGCACGACATCAAGCAGATCTGGAACGTGAACTGCTTCAACTGCCACGCCACCAACCTCGAACGCGGCTACACTCCGGCGACGAAGTCCTACCAGACGACGTGGACCGAGCTGGGCATCGGCTGCGAAGCGTGCCACGGACCGGGCCGGGCGCACGTCACCCTGGCCGAGGGCTGGACCAAGGATCCCTCGACCATTCCCACCTACAGCTCGCAGGCTTCAAATCGCGCCTTGAGCGAGGTGCTGCAGATCTTCTCGCCGCGCGCCGCCGGCGAGCGGCGCACGTTCGACACCTGCGCCTACTGCCACGGCAACAAGCGCAACGTGTTCACCG
>JBDTWC010000522.1:0-3222 GCA_040006875.1 Acidobacteriota bacterium
GCGCTGCCTGCGCCTGGTTCGCGAGGGCGACCGGCGCACGTTTGCGATCGCCCGGACGCTGGTGCGGCGCACGCTCTCGCTCTACGGACCCACGCGGGCCGCCGACTGGGGCTTCGTCACCAACCTTCATGGCTGTCCCTTCGTCGAGCCGGCGCAGGCCGGCACGCCGCCGCTGCGCTTCAATCTCTCGCACACCTCGGGCCTGGTCGCGCTCGCGGTGGCGCGGGGCGTTCCCGTGGGCGTGGACGTCGAGCGCGTGACGCGCGAGGTCTCTCTGGCCATCGCCGATCGGCACTTCGCGGCCGCAGAGGTGCGCGACTTGCACGCCCGGCCCAGCGCGGACCAAGCCCGTGCGTTCTTCGACTACTGGACTCTCAAAGAGGCCTACATCAAGGCGCGCGGCCTGGGCCTGGCCCTGCCCCTCGATGCCTTCGCCTTCGGACTCCGCCCGCCGCTCTCGCCGTCGATCGCGTTTGCGGACGGCTTCAACGATCTGCCCGCGCGCTGGCAGTTCTGGCAGGCGTGGCCCACCAGCGAACACCGGCTCGCGCTGGCCATCGAGCGCGACGGCGCCGACCTGTCGGTCACGCTCGCCGACGTGCCGCTCGCCGACCTGCTGCCGTGACGCTCTGGGCCATCAGCGATCTGCATGTGGGCTTCGAGGTCAACCGGCGGGCCGTCGAGGCGCTGCCGGCCCGTCCCGACGACTGGCTGATCCTGGGCGGCGACAGCGGCGACACGGCGGCGCAACTGCAACTCGTACTCGACGTGGTCACGGCCCGCTTCGCCAGGGTGATCTGGGTGCCCGGCAATCACGACCTGTGGACGCCTCGTCAATGGCCGGAGACGCAGCGCGGCGTGGCGCACTACCAACGGCTGGTCGCGCAGTGCCAGCGCGCCGGCGTGCTGACGCCGGAAGATCCGTTTGTCGAATGGCCCGGCCCCGATCGCGCCGTCATCGCCCCGTGCTTCACGCTCTACGACTACTCGTTCGCGCCCGGCGGCATGACGCCGGGGGACGCCGTGGCGTGGGCGGCCGAGCAGCGGGTGCAGTGCGCCGACGAGGTCTTGCTGGATCCGTCGCCACATTCGTCGCGCGCGGCGTGGTGCGCGGCCCGCGTCGCCTATACCGAATCGCGTCTGGCCGCCGTGCCGGCCGGCGTCCCGATTGTGCTCGTCAACCACTTCCCGCTGCGACCCGACCTGGCGGTGCTGCCGCGCATCCCGCGCTTCACGATCTGGTGTGGCACCACCCGGACCGCGGCGTGGCACACGCGCTTCGCGCTCGCCGTCGTGGTGTCGGGCCACCTGCACATGCGGAGCACGCGCTGGCGTGACGGCGTGCGCTTTGAAGAGGTGTCGCTCGGCTATCCGGCGCAGTGGCAGCAGGCCAAGGGCGTCGATGGCTACCTGCGCCAGATCCTGCCGGCCCCCACCCCGGCGGTCGCAGGCTGGGGCGAGACCAGGACGGTGGTCCGGCACTACTGAGTTCGGGCCCTGGTCCAGCCGCTACAATACCGGTATGCGCGTACTGCTCCTGATTGCTGTGTTGCTCGTGACCATCACCCCGGCCGTGGCGCAGACCACCGCGTTCGCCCGCCCCGAGTTGCTGGTCGAGACGCAGTGGCTGGCCGCGAACCTGACCGCGCCCAACGTGCGCGTCGTCGACATGCGGCCGCGCGGCTACGCCGAAAGCCATGTCCCCGGCGCGGTGTGGCTCGACAACAACGACATCCGCAATCCCAAGGCGCCACCGACCTTCCTGCCGACGCCGCGGGAGTTCGCGGCCCTCATGGGCCGGCTCGGCATCTCGAACGCCACGCGCGTCATCGTCTACGACGAGCGCGGCGGCCTCTACGCGGCCCGGCTCTGGTGGCTTCTGAACCTCTACGGCCACAGCAACGTGGCGCTCCTCGACGGCGGCTGGCCGAAGTGGGCCGCCGACCGGCTGGCCACGAACACTCTGCTTTCGGCGCCAGCGGCGGCGACCTTCACGATCAAGAAAGGCACCGTCGGCGTGGCCACCGCCGACGACCTGAAGGCGGCCATCAACAACCCGACCGTGAAGATCATCGACGCGCGCACGCAGGGCGAGATCGAGGGCACGGACCTGCGCAACATCAAGCGCGGCGGCTTCATCGAGTCGTCGATTCCCGTCTACTGGGAGGACTTGCTCGACAGCCGCTCGCGCCTCGTCAAACCCGCGGCCGAGGTTGCGGACATCTGGCGCGGCAAGGGCGTGGCGGCGAGCGACCAGGTGATCGTCTACTGCCAGGTCGGGATGCGCGCCAGCTACGACCTGTTCACGCTGGCGCTGCTCGGCCACGACCTGACCAAGCTCCGCAACTACTACGGCGCGTGGGAAGAATGGGGCAACCGCGAGGACACGCCCATCAAGACCAAGAACTAGGGGCGGAGCGTGCCACAGTTCATCAGAAATTTTCTCGGCCGGCTGGCGACCCCGCGGCTGTTCCTGGTCGCGGCGACGCTGTTCGGACTCGACCTGCTGATTCCCGACTTCATCCCCTTCGTGGACGAAGTGCTGCTGCTCATCGTGACGCTGATCTTCGCGCGGCGGAAGGCACCGATTCGAGCCCCTCTGTCCCCTCGGGCCGACACCGATTGACTCCTTGACTGGACCGGGCCCGTCCCCTACATTCGACCCGTGCCTGGGAGGCATCTGCATGCGTAATCGACCGTTCACGCCCATCGTCGCGCTGCTCGTCACCACGCTCACGCTGTCGCTGAGCGCCGGCAACGCACCATACCGCGCGGCCGGCGGCATGGTGGTGTCGCAGAACGACATCGCTTCCGAGGTCGGCTGGCAGGTAATCAAGAGCGGCGGGAACGCCATCGACGGCGCCGTGGCCACCGCGCTCGCGCTCGCGGTCACGCATCCCACCGCCGGCAACATCGGCGGCGGCGGCTTCATCGTCTACCGCGCCGCAGACGGCACGGCCACGACCTTCGACTTCCGCGAGGTGGCGCCGGCCGGCGCGAGTCCCACGATGTGGATGAAGGACGGCAAGTACGACTTCGACGTGCACCACAACACGCATCGCTCGGTGGGGGTGCCTGGCACCGTGGCCGGCCTGCACCTGGCGTGGCAGAAGCTGGGCAGCAAGCCGTGGAAGGATCTGGTGGCGCCAGCCGTGGCGCTGGCGCGCGACGGCTTCGAGATCAGCGACGGCCTGGCCGGTTCACTGGCGCGCATGATCCCCG
>JBDTWC010000523.1:0-3215 GCA_040006875.1 Acidobacteriota bacterium
GAGGCGTAGACGGAGAATTCCTGTTCGAAGTCTGGGTTCTCGAGGCTCAGCGCGGCGAGACCGGAGCGGCGGCCAAGTTGGGACGCGGCGGCGTCCTCAGGCTCGACGATGGTGACGCCGTTCAGCGCCTTGTTGAAGTCGAGGTGAAAGAAGAGGCCGTGGAAGACCACGACCGTCTTGCTGTTCTTGCCGCCGGTCGAGTACGAGCGCCGTACCTCCGCGGCTTCAAACGGCGTCTGGCCAATGGTGCCGTAGACGCGATCGTCGCTCTGGAACCCGCCGGTGGTGTTGAAGATGCCAGGTTCGTCGAAGTCGCTTTCGGCGATCCCTTGCGACGGCGTGTACGTGGCCGTCGGACACACGATCTTGAACACCTCCGCTACCACCTCGTGCTTGAAGCGGCCTTTGTAGTTGGCGTAGGCGACGAAGCCAGGAATCACATACTTCGTGCCGGCGATGAGGACGCCGGCGAAGATGAGGGCGAAGCTGCCGACGTTCACGAGGACGACCGCTGGGCCGGTCAGCGCGAAGGTGAAGACGTCGCGGAAGAAGAACAGCGCAAACGGCACGCCCACGAGCAGCGCCGCCTTGGTGATGTAGCCCTTCAGCGACAGGCGCAGCGTCTCGAGCGCGGCGATCCGCGGCGCAAGCGTGGCGGCGTAGAGCTCGTCGATGCGTGCCGGGGTCTCCACCGCCCCTACGCTCGCGTGTTGGGCACGTCGCGGTCGGCCGCGGAGGCCGCAAAGAGGCCCTGGCGCGAGAAGCCGAACAGGCCGGCGATCAGGTTGGCGGGGAACACCTCGGTGGCGGTGTTGAAGGTCGTGACCGCCGCGTTGAAGGTGCGACGGGCCGCCGCAATCTGCCCTTCGACCTCGTTGAGCGAGCGCTGCAGCATGGTCACCGACTCACTCGCCTTCAACTCCGGATAGGCCTCGGCGCGCACGATCAACCCGCGCAGCATGCCCGCCATCTGCTGATCGAGCGCCATCCGCTGTTCGGGCGAGGCACCCGGCGACGACGCCTGCTCACGGAGCGCGGTGAGTTGCTCGAAGGTGCCGCGCTCGTGGCCCATGTACTCGCGCATCGCGTCGACCACCTTCGGGATGAGGTCGCAGCGCTGCTTCAACTGCACGTCGATTGTGGCGAAGGCGTTCTCGGTGCCGTTGCGCAGGCGCACCAGGCGGTTGTAGCGCGACATCACGAACCCGAGCAGCACGGCGACGACGACGGCGGCGATCATGAGGGGTGACATTGGGGGCTCCTGCTCAGTAGTAGAGCGCGATTATCGCCGGTTCTCCCTCCGCGACAAGGGCGAAGCCCCCCAGTGCCTGCAATTCTGCGGCGCGCACGGCTCACGGCCGGCCACGTCGAGCCGTGGCGTGATGGGCCGCGATGTTTCCCGCGCGCTACGAGGGCACAGTCCCGGTCGCCGCTTGCCGTCGCTGCTGTCCGTAGGGTTCGGTCAGCCCGTAGCGCCGCAGGCTGTCAGCGAGCTCGCGCTCATCCTGTGCCGGCAGGTCGAGAAAGCGCACCCCGAATCCCTGGCTGCGATCGAGATAGACGACCTCGCCCGACAGTGCCAGAGCCGGCAGATCGTCGAGGCGAACTTCGACGCGGAGCTTCTCGCCGACCGCTGGCGTGCCAACGCTGTCGATGAAGCAGCCGCCCAGGCTCAGGCTGGTGATCCGCACGTCGCGCCGGCCGGACGTGCCGTTCCACGTGCATTCGAAGGGCCGCTCGAGGCGGGGATGAACGCGCTTCTCGACACTCATCGCATCTCCTTCACAGGCCCGGCTGAAGCCAATCGGCGCCCGATGCGCGCGGGTTCATGTTATAGGCATTCTCAAGGTCGAGCCGGACACCACCCGGCTCGTTCCAGGGCCTTGGTTGCGGATACCTACGCGGTCGCCGACCGGGTTCGTCACACGCGCGGCGGATCGGTCTCGCGCGCGAAGTGGCGATGCTGGCCCAACGCGGTCACGAACGCGTCGCCGGCATCGAGCGACGATTTCGCGAGGATCAAACCGGGGTCGAGGCCGCCATCAGGCAGCGCACGGTCGATCCGGCACGCCGCCAGCACCTGCTCGGCTTTGCCCAGCGCCAGAATGGTCTTGCAGTGCCGGTACTGATCCTTGATGAACTCGATTATCCGCCCATCGGCCTGTAGACGGCTCACCGCCTCGTCGCCATCGGCCAGCACCATGCCGTCGAAGAGCACTGCGGGCGAGGTTTCGATGCTGGCGTCCACGGCAATGGGGTCGCCCGTCGCGGGACGCACGGTGGCGAGGGTCAAGCCCACGAATTTCGGCTCGGCGCCTTCGGCGATGAGGCGGCGGGCGAGCGCGGCCAGCGGCGGTGCGACGCAGCCGTCGGCAACCAGAATCGCCACCTTCCGGGCGCGAATCGAGCCGTCGCCAGGACGGGCCGTGAGTGACAGCGAGGGCGACTGCTTCACCTCCGCCTTCACGCCCCCGGGCAACGCCTTCGGCATCGGCGCCGGCATCTCGTCGATGCCGAGACCGCGCGCCACCGCTTCGGCCAGCTCCGGAGCCACGTTCATGAGGCCGGAGACCATGCGCACGCGGATCGCCTTGACCTGCACCTTCGACAGCTCGAAACGGAACGCCGCGATGATGTGACGCTTCTCGACCTCGGTCTGACTGCACCAGAAGAGCGTGGCCTGGGCGTAGTGCTCGGCGAAGCGCTCAGCGCTGCCCCGCACCTTGTGGTCGTCGGTGGAGCGCTGCTCCGGGAACGAGACAAAGCCGGCAGCGGCGCCGGCTTGGAAGGGACAGCCGCCGGCGAGCGAGTTGGGCTCATAGGCGACGCGGCCGCGCGCGATCGTCTGACGGTGCATGCCGTCGCGCTGGTTGTTGTGCACCGGCGCCAGCGGCGCGTTGATCGGGAGCTCGTGGAAGTTGGCGCCCCCGAGGCGCGAGATCTGCGTGTCCACATACGAATGAATGCGGCCGGCGAGCAGCGGGTCGTTGGAGAAGTCGATGCCCGGCACCACGTGCGCCACGCAGAACGCGACCTGCTCGGTTTCCGCGAAGAAGTTGTCGGGGTTGCGGTTGAGCACCATCCGGCCCACCGGCACGACCGGCACGAGCTCTTCGGGGACGAGCTTGGTGGCGTCTAGCACGTCGAAGCTGAACTTCTCGGCCTCGGCTTCGCTGAAGATCTGCAGGCCCAGTTCCCATTCGGGGTAGGCGCCC
>JBDTWC010000524.1:0-3204 GCA_040006875.1 Acidobacteriota bacterium
CATCGCCTGCGTCGACGACCATCAGCCGCAGCTCGGAAACGCCGGTGAGATCGACCGCGGCGAGGATCGGCGCCGCCCCGCCGTCGATGAGGCCGGTCTGGAAGACGAGTCGGTCGTCGACGAACACGCCAGCGATCACGGTGCCGCCACCCTGCACGTCGTCGTCGATGCCGACCGTGCTGGCAAACGAGCTACACGCGCCATTCAGCCGGAAGCGGATGTCAGACGTCGCCAAGACGCCGAGTCCCTTCGCGTAGGTGGCGCCCCGCAGCGTGATCGGCGGTCCGTCACCAGCCGAACCGCTGTGGTTGCGATCCCGCTTCACTGGCCCAGCGCCGCTCGTGGCCGACGACCACGCAAGGTCGCTGAGAAACGACACGCCGGCCGCCGTCGTGAACCTGGCGGTGTCGACGACATCGACATCACCGATGACCAATCCGTGCTCTTGCTCCGCGCCGCTGTCCCAGCTCACGAACGACAGCGAGTACTGCGGCGACAGCGTGGCCACGGTCATGTGACTGCCGGAAACGGCGGAGAACGTCGCCGGCGAGAGCGCGCGGTCCTCGCCAAAGACGACGGGCAACCCGGGCGGCGAGGTGTGCAGCGTGACCGCCACGAGTCGAGGACGCACTTCCCTCGTGACCGTGGCCGCGCGTCCGCCGCTGTCAGTGGCGGTCAAGGCGAAGAGCAGGTAGCTATCGGCGCCATGCTCCGGTGCGGTGACGCTGATCGCGGCGCCCGCGCCCGACGTGAGCGCATGCGTGTGGCACACGCCCCCGGGACAATGGCGCACGCTCACACTCCATTGCAAACGCGTTGGCGGCACCGCGCCGTCTTCCGGGTCGGTAGCGCCGCCGGCAAACGAGAGCAGTTCGCCGACCCGAAACGTGAGCCCAGCTGGTGGCGAGGTCACGACCGGAACGGGCGCCTGGTTCAGCACCGGAGCTGCCGTCGTGAAATGCCAGACGTAGGGCATGGCCAGCGCATTGCCTGCAGTGTCGGTGAGGCCTCCTGCCCCGCCCACCATCGTGACGAGATAGCGCACACCTCCCGCGAGCGGCGTTGCCGGTGTGAGGACCACGCGCCTCGTAGTTGAGTCGTAGACGACCGCGGCCGCCACTGACACGCCCGAACCGGCATCCGTGAGCGTGGCCGTGGCCACCCCGACCGAGCCCGCGTTGAGGCCTTCCGAGAACGTCGCGGTAGCTGCGCTGTCTACGGCCACGCCGGTGGCGTCTGCGGCCGGAGCGGTCGCGACGACTTGCGGCGGAAGAGTGTCGCCGCCGGGCCGGAGGCATTCAAGCCGAGCGCTCGCCCAGTCGGCGTGGTCGCTCACGCTGCCATCGCCACCATCGGTGACGACCAGCCGCAGCTCCTGGCGCCCGGTGACGTCGAGCGTGCCGCCCACCGCCGCCGACCCACCGCGGATCAGGCCCGAGGCCGCCACGAGCTCGCCGTCGAGCCAGACCTCGAAATTGACGCTGCCCTGACCGCGCGTTTCGTCGTCGATGCCGACCAGCACGCTGAACGAACGACACATCCCGCCCAGCGCGAAGCGCAGATCCGACGGTGCCTGCACGCCCAGGCCCTTGGCGAAGGTGGTGCCGCCGATTGTGAGAGGGCCGCCGTCGCCGGCATCGAGGCCACCGTGGCTGCGGTCCAGTTCCACCGGACCGCCGCCGTTGACCGCGAACGTCACCGCCTCCGGCGCGTCGCTCAGGTAGATGGTCTGCTGCAGGCCGGTGTCGGCGGTGTGTACGATGCGCCGCAGCTCACCGCGCGTGACCGACAGATAGACGATGCCGTGCGCGTCGGTCTGTACATCCACCGGGCCGTCGATGCCCGAGGCGAAGCCCTTGATCGGCCCGGCCACCCCGTCGGCCTCACCGAGCGCCACGTATTGGAGCGTGCCACGCACGAAGTCGCCGAAGAAGTAGACCCCGCGATAGAGCTCCGGATACTCGGTGCCCGAATAGAACGCGCCGCCGGCGATGGCGGCCGTGCCCGTGAGATGCGGATACGCCACCACGGGGTTCACGACCGCGGCCGGACCCAGCGCATAGAGAGCCTGACAGCCGGCGAGGGTCTCATAGCCGGCCTGCCGCCCCACGCCTTCGTAGCACGGCCAGCCGTAGTTGCCGCCGGCCGTGAGGGCGTTCACTTCCTCCCACGCTCCCGCGCCCACTTCCGCCACGTAGGGGCGTCCGCTCGATGGGCTGAACGTGAGGCGAAACGGATTGCGCAGGCCGTAGGCCCACACCTTGGCGCGCGCGTCGTCGCCGTTGCCGGACCAGAAGGGATTGTCGGGCAGGCCGCGGCCGTCCTTGCCCACCCGGAGCAGCTTGCCGGCCAGTGAGTCGACTTGTTGCGCGCGCAGCGCACGGGGATCGACGGCGTTGAACGACGACGCGTCGCCGGTCGTGATCCACAGTGCGCCGTCAGGACCGAAGCGCAGGGCCCCGCCGTCATGGGAGGGCGAATCCGCGGGCAGACAGTCGGCGCCGGCGGGCAGCGCGCTGCACAGCGGGCCTTCCGCGGTGCCCACGATCACGATCTCGCTGGCCGGCGACGCGCTGCTGCCCACGGCAGTCACCCGCACGACCCGTGATGTCTTCGGGCCGGAGTAGGTGAGCGAATCGTTCTCGTGGACGTAGAACAGGTAGACGAAACCGTTCTGTGCGAACGCCGGGTCGGCGGCGATGCCGAGCAGGCCGCGATCCCAGTAGGTATTGACCTGGTCGCGCAGGTCGATGAAGGCGTCTGGCAGCAGCTGTCCGCCGCTGACGATCCGCACGACGCCGGCCTTTTCGGCGATCAGGATGCGGCCATCGGGCAGGGTCGTGAACGCCACCGGAGCCGACAGGCCGCCCACCACCAGCTCGTCCGAAAACCCCTGCAGCAGGTCTTGCGCCGCGCCCGTTGCGGCGTGGGCGAGCACCACCAGGAGAAGAACGACGCGTCGTAGGGCCGGCATCTGAACCCCCGTAAGGTATCAGGAGTACAGGCCGCGCCGCGCGACCGCGAGTGACCCGCGAAGCTACGGGGCGACGGGCTGCTGGTCGCTGGTCGCCGGCACGCGCCCCGCTCGCCGCGCCGCGACCCACTCCGCGCCGTCGTCAGCGAGTGAGTAGGCCACCGGCACGACCACGAGCGTAAGAAACAGCGACAGCGTTTGTCCGCCGATCACGATCACGGCGATGGTGC
>JBDTWC010000525.1:0-3189 GCA_040006875.1 Acidobacteriota bacterium
CACCGTCTCGGCGACCACGGTCCGCACCGTCGCCGTCACCCAGAAATGAGCGCCCGGTTCGGCGTAGAACCTGACCTCGTGAATGCCCGTCGGGAGGAACAGGCGCCGGTCGGCGTCACGCGAAGGGTCGCCGTCCGATGCGCCTACCAGCACTTGAAAGGCGGCGTCCAGCAGCGCCGGGTGAACGCGGTAGCCCGTGACCTCGGCGGCCGCGCCCGCGGCGACCTCGGCGAAGGCTTCCCCGGGCGTGCACCACAGTTTCTGCACGCCGCAGAATGCTGGGCCGTAGCTGAGGCCACGGTCGGACAGCTGCGCGTAGAACGCCGTAGTATTCGACTCACTCCCGACGCGGGCACGAAGCGCCTCGAGGTCGACGTGGGTCACCGCCGACAGCTTCGTCGCCGCGACCACCCCCCGGGCATGGCAGATCCACGCCGTGCCGGCCGCCCCACTCGACGACATGATCTCGAAGCGCCCGTCGCCATCGACGGCGATCTGCATGAGCGTGCCGTGATCGACGTCGAGCCGCAACGCTTTGAGGAACGCCACGTCGCGCAAGACCACGGGCAGCTGGCCGTCGGTGGCCGCGGCGGCGAGTGCCATCTCCACATAGGCAGCGCCGGGACAGACGACCGCGCCCTGCACCAGGTGGTCGCGAAGGTAGCCCGTGTCGCCGACGCCGACGACGCTTTCCCATGCCGGCCTGGCCATGCGTAGGCGGGCGCCAAGCAGCGGATGCTCGCCTGCCTGCTCGTCCAGACCCGCATTCAGGCGCCCCGGCGTCGGTGTGGGTTCGAACCAGTGACGTTCGCGCTGCCAGGGATAGAGCGGCAGGCGCACGAATCGCCCGCCCGGCGCGCCAGTCGCCGGCCAGTCGGGCAGCCATCCCGCTGTGTAGAGTGCGCCGAGCGATCGCAGCATCACGGCGCGCTCGTCGTCGTTGCGACGCAGCGACGGCAGCACGAGACCCCGGGTCCCGTGCTCTTTCATGCAGTCTGCAATCGCCGAGCCCAGCACTGGGTGCGGGCTGACCTCGACGAAATGGGAGAGCCCAGCGTCGAGCAGTTGGCGGATGCCGTCACGAAACAGAACCGGCTGACGGATCGCCCGCCACCAGAACTCCCCGTCGCACTCGACGCCCGTCGTCCATGTAGCGGTCGTGTCGGAGAGCCACGGAATTCGAGGCGCCCGGCCCCGCAGGTCCGACACGGCCGAAAGGAACTCTTCGCGAATGGGGTCCATCGCCGGGCTGTGATACGCAATCGTGACCGCGAGGAACTTCGCATACACCTGGCGATCGAGCAGCGCCGCGCTGATGCGCTCGAGCGCTTCCGGGTCGCCTGCCAGGGTGATGGCCGAGGGACCGTTGACGGCGGCGAGCGACACCCGGTCCAGCGCGCCGTCGAGAAGCGGAGCGATCTCGTCGTACGGGGCCCCGACCGCGAGCATCCGACCGGCATTGGTCGGCCTCCCCTGCAGCCGGCTGCGATGAAAGGAGAGGTGCATGGCTTCTTCGAGATCGTAGACACCGGCGACATACGCGGCGGCCATCGCCCCGCCGCTGTGGCCGATGACCGCGGACGGCGTGATGCCAAAGGATGCCCACAGCTCGGCCAGCGCTACCTGAATGGCGAAGTTCGTCACCTGCGCGAATTCGGGCGCCGCGACCCGCGACTGGCTCTCGTCGGCCGCTAACTCGTCCAGCAGGGACCAGCCCGCATAAGGACGCAGTGCTTCGTCGCAGCGCTCGAGCATCCGCCGGAACGAGGGCTCGGACTCGCGCAGCTGACGGCCCATCCCCCACCACTGTGGTCCCATGCCGGAGAACACGAAGGCGAGGCGCGGGGCTCCGCCTTGCGGAACACGTGCACCGGTAGAGTTGGCGCCGGCGCCGAAGTCGTGCAGCTGACGCGCCAGGTCCTCGGTCCGATTCGCCACGACCGCAAGGCGGAAGTCATGGTGCGCCCGGCGCTGGGCGCTCGTGAAGCACAGGTCCTCGAGGCGCGGCGACTCGTCGACGCTGATTGCGTTGGCACACGCGATGGCCAGCGCGTCGAGCGCCGGCGCGCTGCGCGCGGACAGCACGAAGAGCTGGGTCCGCTCGCCCTCAGGCGCGCTGATCGGCGCAGGTGGCGGCGGCGGTTCCTCGAGCACCGCATGTGCGTTGGCGCCGCCGAAGCCGAACGAATTCACCCCCGCGATCGCGGGCCGCTCCGGGTGCGGCCAGGGCTCGAGGTCGGTGACCACGCGAAGGCCCAGGGCTGGCAGATCGATCGCTTCGTTGGCCTGACGAAAGTGGAGTGAGGCAGGGATCATCCGGCGCTCGAGCGCCAGCGCCACCTTGATCAGGCCGGGCATCCCGGATGCGGCCTCGAGGTGGCCCAGGTTCGTCTTGACCGATCCGATGAGACACGGGTCTCCGGCAGTTCGGCTCGGGCTCAGCGCGGCCGAGATCGCCTGCGCCTCAACTGGATCGCCGACCCGCGTGCCTGGCCCGTGTGCCTCGACGTATTGCACCTCGCGCGGCGTGAGCCCCGCCTTGCGGAGGGCCTCTTCGATCAGGCTCTGTTGCGCCCGGGAGCTCGGCACCGTCATGCCCGGGGTGCGCCCGTCCTGATTGACGGCCGTCGATCGGATGGTCGCGTAGATCGGATCGCCGTCCCGCAGTGCCGTCGCAAGCGGCTTCAGCAGGACAATGCCGCCACCTTCGCTGCGCACGTAGCCGTTGGCACCTTGGTCAAACGCGCGGCACTCTCCGTCAGGCGACAGCATCGAGGCCTTGCAGAAGCCGATCGTCAGCTCCGGCGTCAGGAGAATCTGCACGCCACCGGCCACGGCCAGGTCGCATTCGCCGGCGCGCAGGCTCTGGCACGAGAGGTGAACCGCACTCAGCGCTGACGAGCAGGCCGTGTCGATGGCGAGGCTTGGACCGCGAAGGTCGTAGACATACGACAGCCGGTTGGCGGCGATGCTGGTCGCGGTACCGCTGTTGGTGTGCATGTCGATGTTCCCACGGTGTGCGGGATACATCTGAAGATCGCCGTAGTCGTGGGTCGAGATGCCGATGAAGACGCCGGTACGTGAACCCGCCAGTGCTGGCGGTGGGACCCCGGCGTCTTCGCAGGCCTCCCAGAGCAGTTCGAGCAGGAGCCGATGCTGGGGATCGACGTGCGCGGCCTCGCGAGGCGA
>JBDTWC010000526.1:0-3183 GCA_040006875.1 Acidobacteriota bacterium
TCATAGGCGGAACTGGACCAGTAGATGCTGGATGCCACGCCTGTGAATGAGGAAGGATCGCCACCACTCATGCAAGCATGGTGCCCGCCTCCATTGTTGTAGCCTAGATTGTTGGTCAACGACGGAGGACCGTGAATCCCATTTGTCGTGCAGCCAAACACGACCGCCTGCGCAGTCGTTGCCAGCCATTCATCCTTCGTGGGTAGCCTCCAGTCTCCGGGTGAGGAACCGTCCGTCAGCCCACACTGACCGCTGGCGAGCAGAGCCACGCGGTCACTGCCCCACGCCCAGCGATCTGATCCCAAACAGCCGGCCTGATTCAGCCAGATCAGGCCCGTCACGGTGTCGTGCGTCGTGCCATTCCCGCAGTCCACGTAGCGCTCGTCGTGCAAGAAACAGGGGCCGTCGGCCCGGCCGGCAGCGGGCGCGCCGTTCTGACCGTTGCAGAGGAAATAGTTCGCGCCGGCTCCATCTCTCAGACTGATGCCGCCTGTTGGGCAGTTCGCATTCCCTGTTGGCAATGTGCCCGTGACGGCTACGCTGGACCCGTTCGCACCCGCGCTACCTGCCGGTCCCGTCGGACCAACCGCACCGACCGGCCCTGATGCGCCCTGTGCTCCGGCTGGACCTTGTAACCCGACTCCTGTCGGCCCAACGGAACCGATGGGACCAGGCGAACCGGCGGGTCCTTGCGCTCCTTGAGGACCCGCACCACCCGCAGGCCCCTGCGGCCCAGACGGGCCAGTCGCGCCGCTGGCGCCCTCGGGCCCCTGCGGGCCTGGTGGACCTTGCAACTGACTGACGAGGTCGCCATTGCGAATGATGGCATTCAGAGAGGCAGTGAGTGGCAGGTAAGTAGACGAAGGAGAAGTGACCGCCTGCAAATAGAAGCGGTCGAGGGACGTGCCGGTGAACGGTGCGACGATGGCGATCGTGGCGGCACCACTGCCATCGAGCGTTCCCGTTGCCAGGATCTGCAAGTCGGAGCCAACCCGAAGCGCGACGCCTCCGTAGCTGAATCCAGCGTTGGTCGACGAGCCGAGAATGGCAAAGAAGAAGCCCGGCGGACCGGCAACGACCGCTGTCGCCGCGGCACCAGGAACTACTACGGACGGGGACACCGCGATCGCCGTCGTTTGCGCTAGCGCGTTCGCCGCGCTCATGAGACAGGCGCACGTCAGAACGATAGAGACCTTCCGCAACATTCGGGCTCCGCTGCTCGACGAGGTCGCGCAACGGGAGTGCGTTCCCGGGCGAACCAACGAGCAAGCAGCGATGGCTAGATATCAGAGTCGGCGAAGCTCGAGCAACACTGATCGCTGCGCAATCGCAGAATAGATAGCTACTCAGGTTCAGAGTAGCTATTAGTCACTCGAAAGACAGCCTTAGTGCTCGGGACGGTCAGTCCTGAGTCACCCTGGTCGCCGTCGCCTGGCCGCCGAACAGCGTGCCGAAGAAGTCGCCCGCGTTCCACGCCGGGCGCGCTGTCTCCTGTGCCACCAGCCAGCCCGTCAAGAAGTTGAGCCGTGCGTGGTTGGCGCCGGCCTCGAAGTCGAACGGCTGCGACATGTCGTCGTTGGGCTTGTGGTAGACGTCGCGCCGATAGCCTGCATTGATGGCGGCCCCGTCCTTGGCCGGGTCGCCGGTCTTGAAGCCGCTCTTGAGGAACAGCGACGGCACGCCCTGCCGCACGAAGCTGAAGTGGTCGCTGCGGATGAACAGCACCTGCTCTGGAATCGGGTCGGTGCCGATCGCGATGTTCAGGCGCTCGGCGGCTTTGGTCACCGGAGTCACGAGCGTCGAGTGCTGCGCGCCGTAGGGCACGATGTCGAGCAGCGGGTGGAACAGGAAGGGCATGTCGAGCGCGAGGTCGGCGACGATGCTGTCCTTCGCTACGGTCGGATGGCGCGCGAAGTAGTCCGACCCGAGCAGCCCGCGTTCCTCGGCCGTCACAAACAGGAACAGCACCGAGCGACGCGGTCGCGTCGGCAGCGCTGCGTAGGCGCGCGCCACTTCGAGCACGATGGCGACGCCCGAGGCGTTGTCGTGCGCACCGTTGTAGATGGCGTCGCCGTTCATGGCCACGCCGCGGCCGAAGTGGTCCACGTGCGCCACGTAGACGACGTGCTCGTTCTTCAGCACCGGATCGCTGCCTTCGAGCTTGGCCACGAGGTTGGCGCTCTCGACATCGGTATGCGTCGACTTCGTGGTGATCGACACGCGGGTGGCCAGTTCGAAGGCCTGCGGCGTGCTCTTCGCGGCCGCGGCGAACACGTCGGCCGCCGGCGTCTTGCTGCCGGCAAAGAGCGCCTGCACGCCCGAGTGATTCAACGACGCCGCGCCGCGCAACGCCGGATCGCCGCGATTGGGATTGCCCTGCGCATCGACCCACGCGTAGCTGCCCTGCGCGCCGGTGGCGACGCTGACATCCCAGCGGAAGCGGGGATCGTCGGGCGACGTGAAGCTGATGGTGCCGATGGCGCCGCGCTTGATGGCCTCGGCTTCCTTCGCCGGGCCGGACGAGTAGTAGGCGCGCTCGTTGCTCGGCAGCGTGGCCGGCGCCCCGCTCAGGAACGCGATCACTTTGCCCTTCACGTCGATGCCGGCTGCGTAGTCGTCGTAGCCGAGGCCCGGCGCGCTTACGCCGTAGCCCACGAACACGACCGGCGCATTCTCGATGCTGACATCGGCACGGAGCGGGTCGGCGCCGAGCAGGTAGTCCGTGCCGAAGACGAGTGTCTTCTTGCCCGCCCGGCCGTAGACCGCGAGCGCGCTGCCCTTCTCGACGACCACGCTGTTGCGCAGCGGCACGCGCTGCCGAAAGCCGCCGGCTTCGCCGGCCGGCGCCAGTCCGTAGGACTTGACCTCCTTCTCGACATACTGCAGCGCGCCCTCGTAGCCGGGGCTACCGAGGCCGCGTCCTTCGAGCGCGTCGTCGGCGAGCACGGTCATGTGCTGTTTGATCTGGCCGGCCTGGAAGCCGGCCAGCGCCGTGGCGATCTCCGGCGTGTCGAGAGCGGTGGGCGCCGGCTTCGGCACGGGGGGAGGCGCGCTGCACGCGCCGGCCAGGGCCACTGCCACGAACCCCAGCCCCATTCGAATTGCGACGCTCTGTCTGACCATGGTGTCCTCGCTGATGAATCTGGGCCGCTAGGATAGCAGCACCGCGCGTCTGTGCCTCGA
>JBDTWC010000527.1:0-3177 GCA_040006875.1 Acidobacteriota bacterium
GGCCGCTGGCCAGCGGCTCGGTCACGCCTTCCTTGGCGGCGTGCTCGGCCAGCACGTCGCGGCGCTGACGCACGCGGCGCCGCTCATCGAGCCACGCCAGGGCGCGTCCCCTCAGCGCGATCCCGCCGCGGCCGGCCATGGCTGCACCCGATTCGAAGACCCGTCCGAACGACACCTGCGTCGTGAGCACCGCGGCCAGACAGAGCAGCGTGATGATGACGATGAGGGCGCCGGGGCGATTCAGGTACGACGTCAGCCACGAGGCCA
Organism: Acidobacteriota bacterium; assembly: GCA_040006875.1. Taxonomy (GTDB): domain Bacteria; phylum Acidobacteriota; class Vicinamibacteria; order Vicinamibacterales; family UBA2999; genus CADEFD01. The sequence continues at coordinate 268 of JBDTWC010000527.1, forward strand.
GCACCGCGCCGATGAAGCCGCCAGCCTCGTAGGTGCGCGAGCCCGAGGTCGCCGCGCCCACGAGCAGGCTCAGGAGCGCGCTGGCGCCGCCGAAGGTCAGGGCGAGGCCGGTGAGCTTGGTGTAGAAGGCGTCGATCGGCCGGCACCAGAAATATTGCCAGCCGGCGATGGCGACCAGCGCGGGCAGCAGGTAGGACGCAAAGCCCACCAGCTGGAATGAGAGCTCGGCGAGGAAGGCGCCGACGCGGCCGATGAAATTCGCGGGCACGCCGTTCGAGCCGGTGGCGAAGAACCACGCTGGGTCGTTGGCGTCATAGCTGGCCAGTGCGATCAGCCAGATCAGGCTCAGGGCGAACAGCCCGACGCCGACCACCTCGCTGACGCGACGTGACAAGGGAGACGAGAAGCCCGTGGACAGGGCCACGGATGAAGCGTGCTTGACCGCCACCTAGATCTCCATCACCACGGGCAACACCATCGGCCGCCGGCCCGTGCGGCGTTTGAGGAAGCGGCGCAGCTCGCCGCGAATCCGTTCCTTGAGCAGTCCTTCGTCACTGCGTTCCGCCGCGGAGCACTCGCCGATCACGGCGGCGATGAGCGCGCCGCCGTCGAGGAGCACGTCACCGGCCTCGGCTTCGGGCACGAAGCCGCGGGCCACCAGCTCCGGCAGGCCTTCGAGCAGACCGGTCTGACGGTTGATGACCACGACCGGCACGACCAGGCCATCAGCAGCGAGCTGACGGCGATGCCGCACCATCTCGCCGTCGACCTCGCCCGTGCGCGTGCCGTCGATGAGCACGCGCCCCGTCGGCACGTTGTCGAGCACGCGCCCTCCGTCGGCGTCGAAGCGGACGCGATGCCCGTTCTCGGCCAGGATCACCGTGGTCGGCGACGCCGTGCCGCCGGTGACCGCCTGCGCCACTTTGGCGTGACGCGCCAGCTGGCGATACTCGCCGTGCACCGGCACAAGATATTTCGGGCGCACGAGCGAGAGCACCAGCTTGAGCTCGTCGACGCTGCCGTGTCCTGACACATGCACGTGGCGCGTGTCTTCGGTGACCACCTCCACGCCGCGCCGCGCCAGATGGTTCACGACCCGGCCGATCGCCTTCTCGTTACCGGGAATCGCCCGGGCCGACAGCACCACCGTGTCGTCGGGACCGAGCGACACATGGCGATGGTCGTCGATGGCAATACGCGACAGCGCGGCATTGGGTTCGCCCTGCGAGCCGGTCACCAGACAGACGACGTGTCCGGGCGGCAGGCTGCCGAGGTCGCTGTCCTTGACCGCCACGCCCGTGGGCACGCGCAGATAGCCGAGCCGCTGTGCGACCTCCGAGTTGTTCAGCATGCCGCGGCCCACAAACGCGACCGAGCGGCCGAACTGCGCCGCCAGATCGACGATGAGCTGCATGCGATAGACGCTGGAGGCAAACGCCGCCACCACCACTTTGCCCTCGGTGGTGGCAAACACCTCGTCGAAGGCATCGCGGACGTCGGTTTCCGAGCCGGTCACGCCCTTGCGGTCGACGTTGGTGCTGTCGGCAAAGAGCGCCAGCACGCCGGCGGCGCCGAGCTCGGCCAGGCGCACCAGATCGGTCGGCTGATGATCGAGCGGGGTGTAGTCGATCTTGAAGTCGCCGGTGTGAATCAGCACGCCCTGCGGCGTGTGGATGGCCACGGCCACGCAGTCGGGAATGCTGTGCGTGACCCGGATGAACTCGATCCGGAACGGGCCGACCGTCACCACGTCGCCGGGCTGCACGCTGCGCTTGCGGGCGCCGAGTTCGAGCCCATGCTCCTCGATCTTGTGTTCCACCAGCGCCAGCGTGAAGGGCGTGCCCATCACCGGTCCGGTCACGCGCGGCAGCACGTAGGGCACGCCGCCGATGTGATCCTCGTGGCCGTGGGTGAGGATCAGCGCATCGACCTTGCCGCCGCGCAGGTCCAGGTATTCGAGCGAAGGCACCACGAGATCCACGCCGGGCAGATCGGCTTCCGGGAACATCGTGCCGGCATCGATGACGATAGTCGTGTCCCCACACGAGACGGCCATCATGTTGAGGCCGAACTCGCCGAGACCCCCGAGGGGAACGACTTCAACCGCGGCCGCAACCGCCGGTTCACTCGACGCGGACATAGGGATCCCAGCCAGGCTCTGCCTGGACTCGTTGCTGAGCGCTCATGCCCTTCTGGCGAAGGTCACGGGCAACTCTGTCGGCCTCCGGCGGCTCACGCCACCGGCGCACTCGTACCGACGACCCGGGCGGCTGGGAGCTCCCGGAATACTCAGGCGGGTTGGCGCAGACTATAGCACAGCGGGAGCGCTGACGGCGGCCTGCCACGCGTCTGCAAGTGCCGCGAATTCAACGAGCTGCAGCGTTTCGGGTCGGCGCATCGGAGCGATGCCGGCAGCGTCCAGCACGGCGGCTGGATCGAGGCCTATGGCCGAGGCGGCCGGCTTCAGACCGTTGGCGATGGTCTTACGGCGCTGGGTGAAGACCATGCGCACCAGCCGTACCAGCACGTCGGGATGGCGCACGGGGAACGGCGGCGGCCGGAAACGCAAGCGAATCAACGTGGACCGGACCTGCGGACGGGGCCGGAACGCGCCCGGCGGCAGGTCGAACAGGCGCTCGACCTCGGCCGTCAGGGCGGTCGTCACCGTGAGCACGCCGTACTCGCCGGTGGACGGCCTAGCCGCCAGCCGGTCGGCCACCTCGGCCTGCACCATGAGCGTGGCGTCGACCAGCCCGGGCCGCCGGCTCGACAGCGCCGCCAGCAGGAACAGGATCGGCGAGCTGATGTTGTAGGGCAGGTTGCCGACCACCCGCACCGGGGTGGCGCGGTCGGCGCCGAGCCACGCGTCGAGCAGCGCGTCGACGTCCGCGTCGAGCACGTCGCCCGTGT
>JBDTWC010000528.1:0-3165 GCA_040006875.1 Acidobacteriota bacterium
GAGCTGGCTGGCGGTGGCGTTCAGCGCGGTGGGCGTCCCCCGGTCGCGGTAGTCATGTCCAGTTCCAGGTCCACGTCCATGTCGAAGTCCACCTCGTCTCTCGAGCGCGCTGCCTTCCGCCAGGCCGGGCTGCGTCATGGATTCACGGCGGTCGTCGTCGTGGCCCTGACCGCGGCGTGCGCGCCAGCCACGCCTCCTCTCCCGCCCGCTGACGTCATCTTGACCAATGCCCGCGTCTACTCGATGGCGTGGCCTGACCCCGCTCTCGACGGCACGCCCGCCGCGGGCGCGCCGCACGGCGCCAACGGTTGGAGTCCAGACGCGCAGGCGGTGGCCCTCACGGGCGGTCGCATCACGCTCGTGGGCACACGTGAATCCGTGGCGGCGCGCAGCGGGCCCAACACGCAGACGATTGACCTGGACGGGGCCACGCTGCTTCCGGGCATGGTCGACTCGCACGCGCATGTGCTCGAACTGGGTGCCAAGCTGCAGGCCGTGGATCTCACGGGCGTCGCCAACGAGGCCGAGGCCGTCGACCGCGTGGCGGCCTACGCGGCCACGGTGCCCAAAGGCCAATGGATCACCGGCCGCGGCTGGGACGAGGGTGCCTGGGCGAACCGCTATCCCGACTGGCGGCTGCTCAGCCTCAAGGTGCCCGATCACCCCGTGCTGCTCTATTCGCTGCATGGCTTCGGCGTATGGGCGAATCGTCTTGCGCTCGACAACGCGAAGGTCGGCCGAACCACGGCAGCCCCGGTGGGCGGAGAGATCCGCAAGGACACCAAGGGCGAGCCCACCGGCATCTTCCTGAATCGCGCCACCACGATCATGGTCGCCGCGGTGCCACCGCCCACGCCGTCGCAGCTCGAGAGCCAGCTGCTCGCCGGTCTCACCGAGATGGCGCGCTCCGGCTACGTCGCCATTCACGAGGCGGGCGTGGACCGCGCCACCCTCGTGGGCCTGCAAGCGCTCGACGCCAGGCACCAGTTGCCGATTCGCGTCTACGTCATGCTCTCGGCGCGCGACCCCGAGTTGTGCCGGGAATGGGCGATCAAGGGTCCGCAGGGCGTTCCAAGGGACATGCTGGTGGTCCGCGCTGTGAAGGCCTACTACGACGGCGCGCTGGGCTCTCGTGGGGCGCGGCTGCTCGACGACTACAGCGACATGAAGGGCTATCGCGGCATCAGTGGGGCCGGCTACGGCTTCGACCAGGACGTCGTGGCCACGATGATGCGCGCCGGCTTCCAGGTCGGCGTGCACGCCATCGGCGACGCCGGCAACCGCGAGACGCTCGACTTCCTCGAGGGCGTCATGAAGGACAACGAGCGCTCTCGCCAGGGGCGGCATCGCATCGAGCACGCTCAAGTGGTGTCGCCGAGCGACATCCCGCGGTTCGCGGCGCTGGGCATCATCGCGTCGATGGAGCCGCCGCACGCGGTCGAAGACAAGGGCTGGGCGGAAACGCGCCTGGGCCCTGAGCGCATCAAAGGGGCGTATGCCTGGCGCACCCACCGGCAGGCCGGCACCCGCCTCATCTTCAATTCCGATCTCACCGGTTCGGATCACAACCTCTTTTACGGACTGCATTCGGCCATCACGCGCCAGGACAAGGAGCATCAGCCCCCTGGCGGCTGGTACCCCGATCAGCGCATGACGCCGGAAGAAGCCGTGCGCGGCTACAGCACCTGGGCGGCGTACGCGTCGTTTGCCGAGAGTGAGACCGGTCAGCTCGTTGCTGGGCGGCTTGCCGACCTGACGGCACTGTCGGTTGACCCGCTCACCCTGGGCGCTACCGACCCGGGAGCGTTGCTCGGCGGCCGAGTGCGCCTCACCGTGGTGAACGGCCGCGTCGCGTTCGACGGCAAGTGACGACGGCGGGGGTGGTCACCGTTCAGGCGGTTCAGCGGGGTGGACGTGCCGACGTGACGCGAGCTTGACCGAGTAGCACCACTTCCTGCCCCTCGACTGCCAGCGACACGCCCGGCGAGTTGCGGCGCACGATCTCCGCCAGCCGCGCGCCTTCGCCGGAAGCGGGGCTCACCATCATCATCGTGTTGGTGGCATCGCGGGTCACCGGTACGAACGACACGCGGCTTATCCGCTTCTGCCGCACCAGCACGCGCACCACCAGGCCATCCTTGGCGTGCTCGTAGCCGGGTTGGTCGAAGGCGGAGTGGCCGACGGCGTAGAGAATCGGCTTGCCCTGGTAGATCTCGGTGCCCTGGATGGTGTGCGTGCCGTGACCGTAGACCAGGTCGGCGCCGCTGTCGAGCGCGGCATGGGCGAAGACCTTCTGGTACTCCTCGGCCTTGGTGCGATCGGCCGGCACGGCCCCGGCGGCACGCTCGACCGCCTGCTCGTCGCCGAATTGCACCGGCGTGGCGCCGTCGCGATTGTGATGCGACACGACCACCACGTCGACGAGCGGGCGCAGCTTCTTCACGTCTTCCTTGAGGCGCGCCAGATCGCCGGCATCGATGGTGAGACCGTCGACCGACATGATGCGGGCCACGCCGGGCTTGGTGGCCGTGGCCATCTGCACCGACTGGCGGTACCAGCGGGCGGTGTACTGCAGGAACCCGAATTTGACGCCCTTGCGCTCGATCACGACCGGCGCGTGGGCGTCATCGAGATTGCGGCCGCCGCCGGTGTGACCGATGCCGTTGACGTCGAGCAGGCGCATGGTCGCAAGCAGGTTCTGCTCGTCCCACACCACGTTGTTCGCCACGCCGACGGCGGCCAGGTTGATGTCCTTGAGCGCCTTCACGCCGTCGGGCCCTGGATGGATCCACTTCTTGTCCGGCACGTCGCCAACCGGTCCTTTCGACGGCACCAGCATGCCCTCGAGGTTGGCGTAGATCAGGTCGGCCGCGCGCAACGTGTCGCGCACGTGCGCGAACGCGGTCGTGGGATCGGCCCGGCGCTGCACTTGGACATCGCCGATGATCAAGAGCTGCACGGCGTCGCCCTGCACGCCGCTCCACGGCCACACGTCGGCGGCGGCGGCGACACGAACGGCAGTTGCAACCACGACCGAGAGCAACACGAGGACGGCGGCGCCCTGCACGACGCTGCGACGAGTGGCTCGACGCATCGGACTCTCCTTTGCTTGACACTGCTTACGGCACGTCAACCACGATCTCACTCGACGGCGGCAAGAGCTGG
>JBDTWC010000529.1:0-3155 GCA_040006875.1 Acidobacteriota bacterium
TCCGGGTCCTGTTCGAAGTCGCGGCTCACGATCGGCGAGGCGGTGTCGATCATGTCCGCGTTGGGAAGGCGTGTGGCCCAGGGACCGCCGAGCAGCCGCTCCTGTCGCAACTGCGCGAACGTCTCGCCGTTGATCCAGACGAGGCTGGTCGTACCGGAGCGTCCCGGTCGCGCTTCGCGCTCGGTGACGAACGTGTTGACCAGCTCCGGGCCCTGGCCATCGACCGCGCGCACCTCGATCCCGTATTGCGCTTTCACGCGTGGCGCCACCCAGGAGTCGACATACGCGTTGATCGCCGGGTCGCCGCGCCACATGCGCCAGGTGACGGCCGTGCCCCGTGCCTGCGCCAGAACCGAGCTCCACGGGCCTTCCGCCAACGAACGGACCGACGGGGGCGGGCCGGAAGGTGTCGAGCCGCACCCGACCGAGAGCAGCGCCACGGCGGCGGCCAGAGTGCCTGCGAGGCAGGCCGCCCGGCGGGCCTTCAGCTTGTTCGGCAACTGCACCCTGATGAGTGTCGTCGGAGCGGGACTTCGTTACAAGCGGCCGCAGACTGGCGCTGCCGCTGTAAGAATTGCCAGGATGATGACACTCACATCACGCATGGGAGCAGAGTGCGGCGGGGGACCGGCGTGAGTCGATGGCTGAAGGTCGGCGGCGCCGCGGCGCTGGCGTCACTGGCCATTGAAGCCGCCTTCGTGCTCCCGTTGAGCCAGTGGATCAGCCAGCTGACCGACTGGATGCGGGCGGCGGGCCCGCTGGGGGCCCTGGCCTATGCTGGCGTCTACATCCTCGCCGCCGTCCTGATGCTTCCGGGGGTCATCCTGACGGCTGGTGCCGGACTGGCCTATGGGCCGATCTGGGGCACGCTGCTCGTCTCGCCGGTCAGCGTGCTGGCCGCCACAACGGCATTCCTCATGGGCCGGACCATCGCGCGCGGCTGGATTGCCAGTCGCATGGCAGCCGACCCCAGGTTTCGCGCCGTGGACGCGGCGATCGGGCAGCACGGCCTCAAGATCGTGCTGCTGTTGCGGCTGTCGCCCCTGTTTCCGTTCAACGTCCTCAATTACGCGTTGGGGCTCACCGGTGTGCGGTTGCGTGACTACATCGTGGGGTCGGCCGTCGGCATGCTGCCGGGTACCGTGCTCTACGTCTATCTGGGGTCGCTGGCCGGAGACGTCTCGGCTTTGGCCCGCGGGACATCCGAGGCATCAGCGGCCCACACGGCACTCTCTGTCGCTGGACTCGTCGCCACCATTGCCGTGACCGTCGTCGTCACGCGCGTCGCACGCCGGGCGCTAAACGGCGAGCTGGCCCAGCCGGGCGCCGAGGCCACCGCCACTATCGAGGGTCGTTCCTGATGCCATCGCCGTCCGAAACCTTGTTGCAGCCCAACGACACGCACAACCGGGCTCTCCTCGAACAGGTCAGGCCAGCTGCGTGGCTGAACCCCGAGCCCGCTAGTCGCTACAACCTCGTGGTCATCGGGGCGGGAACCGCCGGCCTGGTTTCTGCCGTGGGGGCAGCCGGCCTCGGCGCGAAGGTCGCCCTCGTCGAGCGACATGCGATGGGAGGCGATTGCCTGAACTACGGCTGCGTGCCCTCGAAGGCGCTGATTCGCGCGGCCCGAGCCGTGGCCGACGCGCGCGCCGCAGGGCAATTCGGCGTCGAGTCGGGCCCCATAGGTGCGGACTTCTCAGCGGCGATGGAGCGCCTGCGACGTCTGCGAACCGAACTGGCGGCCAACGACTCAGTCGCTCGTCTGGCGAGCCTTGGGATCGACGTATTTCTTGGCCAGGGGCGGTTCGCGGCCCGGGATGCGGTCGAGGTCGACGGGCGGCAGCTGCGCTTCTCCCGCGCCATCATCGCCACCGGTGCTCATGCCGCCACGCCGTCCATTCCGGGCCTCGTGGAGGCGGGCTTTCTGACCAACGAGTCGGTGTTCTCGTTGACGGTGCTGCCACGTCGACTCGTGGTGATCGGGGCCGGCCCGATCGGGTGCGAGCTGGCCCAGGCGTTCCGCCGCTTCGGCTCCGAAGTGACGCTCGTCGGCGATCGTCCGCGCCTCCTGCCCCGCGAAGACGCTGACGCCTCGTCACTACTCGCGACGGTGTTCGAGCGAGAAGGCGTCACGACCCTGCTCGGCGCGCGCGTGATCCGCGTGGATGCACAGGGCCAAGCCGGCGAGCGCAGCGTGGTGGTGGAGCGAGGCGGTCAGGAGACCATCGTCCGCACCGACGCCGTGCTCGTTGCCGCCGGGAGGATCCCGAATCTGGACGGGCTCGGCCTGGACCGGGCGGGCATCAGGTGGAATCCACATGGCGTGGTCGTAGACGATCGGCTGCGCACCGCCAATCGACGCGTCTTCGCCGTCGGCGACATCGCGTCTCGCTTCAAGTTCACCCACGCGGCCGATGCCATGGCGCGACTGGCGCTCCAGAACGCGCTCTTTTTTGGCCGGAAGAAGGCCAGCGCGCTCGTGATTCCGTGGGCCACCTACACGGATCCCGAGGTGGCCCAGGTTGGGATCACCGCCGACGAGGCCGCCACGCGCCGTGACGTGCGCTCATTCACCGTCGATATGGAAGGGAACGACCGTGCGGTGCTCGACGGTCAGCGTGAGGGCTTTGCGCGCGTCCACACCGACGCGCGTGGTCGTATCCTCGGCGCAACGGTGGTGGCGGCCCATGCCGGCGAGATGATCGGCGAGATGAGTCTGGCCATGACCGCCGGAGTCCGGCTCGGCACGGTCGCCAGAACCATTCATCCCTATCCCACGCAGAGCGAAGCCTGGAAGAAGCTGGGTGACGCGTCGAACCGCACGAAGCTGACGCCGCGGCTCCGTGCCTTGTTCGGCGCCTTCCTCCGGTGGCGCCGCTAGATGAGCCGGCGCCAGTCGTCTGTGCGTGACAGGGCCGTCGTCCTGCTTGGAGCTGGGCACACGCACCTGCACGTACTGCAACAGTGGCGAGCGGACGCGGCGACAGGCGTACGGCTGACGTGTGTGTCCGACTTTGAAACCGCGACCTACTCAGGAATGCTCCCGGGCGTGCTCGCTGGAGACTACCCCGCGAGCACTATGGAAATCGACCTCAGGCCGCTCTGCGCCGCCGCCGGAGCGACCCTGATCGTCGACCCTGACGCCGCCGTGCAGC
>JBDTWC010000530.1:0-3153 GCA_040006875.1 Acidobacteriota bacterium
AACAGCGGCTCCAGGATCTCGGCCGCCTTCAGGTTCGCGGCGTAGGTCTTGTCGGTCGGCGTGGCGGTCTGGGCCACGGCCAGGGCCCAGAAGATGCGCGCCTCGGTGTCGCCCGGGTTGTCCTTCGCGACCTGCCCCATCTTCGCTTCATAGGCCAGGACGCGCGCCCGCTGCGTGACCACGTCGTCGCTCTCGAACAGGCCGGCCACGGCGGCGATGAAGCCCTGCTCGCGACGCGTCGGCGTGCCGGTGGCTTGCGCCTTGGCAATCGCGGCCGCGCCGGTGGCGATGATCTGCGGAGTGCGCAGGCCGCCGAATGGGTTGCCCCAATAGGTGAGCGCCACGCCCCACTGCGCCATCGCGCAGCTGGGATCCTTGGCCAGCACGCCCTCGAAGTCGTGGCGCGCTTCGGGGAACCAGAACGAATGCAGCAGCGCCACCGCCCGATTGAAGTCGGCTTTGACTGCCGGGCTGCACGACGTCTGGAAATCGACCGTGCCGACCTGCTCGGCCGACAGCGGCCCGCCGCCATGATCTTCGTGCTGAGCGAAAGCCGGCGCACTAGCCAGACAGAACGCGGCGGCCAGGGGAACGAGCCATTTCATGGTGTCTCTCCGGTGGTGGCGCGGGCGCGAGCAAGCACGCGTCGCCGCGGCGGACTACTTCCCGAAACTCAGTCGATCGAGCGCGATGTGGCCGTTGCTGATGACCAGCAGCGGGTCGAGCAGCGTGCGCGGCTGCTCGAGCGGATTGGACTCGACGACCAGCAGATCGGCCTCGTAGCCGTCGCGCACCAGGCCGATTTGTTTGTCGAGACGCAGGAGCTCGGCGTTCACGGTGGTCGCCGACTGCAGCGCGGCGAGCGGCGACAGGCCGGCCTCGATGAGCTCGAGCACCTCGCGCGAGACCCGAGCGATGCTCGACGGACCGTAGGCCGTGTCGGTGCCGGCGGCGATCTTCACGCCTAACGCACGCGCCCGCTTGATGGCGTCGACGAGCACCGGCTTCATCATCTGGCCGCGCCGTTGCAGGCCGGCGTTGTCGTAGTCGCCACCGGGTTGGGCCAGGTCGTTCACGACGTCGGCGGTCGGATCGAAGAAGGTGCCTTTCTGGGCCATCAGCTTCAGCGCTTCATCACTGAGGTAGGTGCCGTGCTCGATGCTGCGCACACCGGCCTTCACGGCCGCAAGCGCCCCTTCCGCGCCGTGCGCGTGGGCCAGCACCGGCACGCCGCGCGCCGCCGCTTCGGCCACGACCAGGGCCAGTTCCGTTTCGCTGTAGACCTGCTTGCGCGGATCGGTGTCGGGCGTGCCGGCGCGCTCGGTGGCGAGCACCTTGATCCAATCGACGCCGTGGCTCAGATTGGCCTTGACGAAGCGCCGCAAGGCATCGGGCGTGGTGATGCCGGTCACGAGCAAGTCGCCGAGGTCGGGCGCGTCAAAGAACGCCTCGGTGGCCGGTTGCGGACGCACGTGGTAGCCGGCGGCGAGCACGTCGGGACCAGGCAGGTAGCCCTTCTTCACCAGATCGCGCAGCCCGACGTCGACGAAGCTCGACACGCCGGCGCTGCGCACCGTGGTGACGCCGCTGTCGAGCGCGGCTCGCATCGCCGCCGTGGTGGCGATGTGCACATGGGCATCGATCAGCCCGGGCACCACGAACCGTCCTGCGAGATCGACGCGATGTGGGGCCGCGCCGGCCACCGGCGCGGTCCCGCTCACCGACGCAATCAACCCGTCGCGCAGGACCACGAACTGCCCGCGCCGCACAGCCCCCGTGGCCGTATCGACGACCGACGCATTCACGAGCATGAGCGGCGCCGCGGGCACTGGTGCGGTCTGCGACAAGACCAGCACCGCCGAGACCAACACGAGCGCCGTGGCCGCGGCCACGGTCCGAGATAGAGAGGGCATGGGCGTGAGTCTAGCAGCGCCCTTGGTCCACGCAACCGGATCCGCGACGTCGGCCAATCTGCCTGCTGCGCCGTCGTAGACTGGCCCCGTGCCTGCCCTGACCGGTGTTCGTATCCTCTCCATCGCCCTCAATCTGCCCGGCCCCGTGGCCGTGGCTCGACTCGTCGCCCACGGCGCCACGGCCACCAAGGTGGAGCCACCGTCGGGTGACCCGCTGACGCTTTACAGCCGGCCCTGGTATGACGAGCTCCATGCTGGCGTGACGGTGCTGCACCTCGACCTCAAGAGCACCGCCGGACTGGCGGGTTGCGACACCCTGCTCGGCGCGGCGGATGTGCTGCTCACGAGCTCGCGACCGTCGGCCCTGGCACGCCTCGGCCTGGGTGCTTCGGGCCTGGCTGAACGGTTCCCCACGCTGCGCACGGTGGCCATCGTCGGCGACATCGCCGCGCCCGAACAGGCCGGCCACGACCTGACCTACCAGGCGGAGGCGGGGCTGCTGCGCGATCGGCTGCCGGTCACGCTGCTGGCCGATCTCGTCGGCGCTGAGCGCATCGTCACCACCGTGCTGCTCGCGCTCAGGTCGGCGCCTGGCAGCTACCTGCAGGTAGGCTTGCGCGACGTTATGAACGACCTGCGCCGGCCGCGGACCCTCGGGCTGACCACGCCGGGCGCCCGCTTCGGCGGCGGCGACCCCGCCTACGGCGTCTACGCGACGCGCGACGGCACCATCGCCGTGGCGGCGCTCGAACCCCACTTTCGCGCCCGCCTCTACGACGCGCTGCACTTGCCCATCGACGCCCCACTGAACGACGTGATGGCCACTCGCACATGCGCCGATTGGATCGTCTTCGCGCGCCAGCACGACCTCCCCATCAGCATGCTGAATTCATGACTCGGGTGCGCCCCCGAAGCCCCGCCTAGAACGAGACCTTGAACGCGACCTGCGCCACGCGAGGCTGATAGGCATTCAGCAGGTTCTGGCGCGGCTGCCCGAACCCGGCGTTGTTGAGCACGCTCTGATACGCGCCGTAGTTCTTGTGGTTGAGGATGTTGAAGACCTCGGCGATGAGGCCGATCTTCATGCCACCGGGCAGCGGGAAGTCCTTGGCTACGCGCGCGTCCACCCGGTGCAGGGGCAAGCCCTTGAGCGCGTCGCGCGGCACGACATCGCCGACGGCGAACGAGCTCGGACCAGCGAAACGGTCGGCCACATCCGTGGGCACGGTGATGGGCACGG
>JBDTWC010000531.1:0-3150 GCA_040006875.1 Acidobacteriota bacterium
TTCTCCTGCTTGCTTCGCTTCTTGTCGTCCTTCTGCGCCAGTGCCGCGGAAGGCAAACCGGCAACGAGGACGGCAGCCATCGCCAGTGCGAGACCACGGACCTTGAACTTCATGCACATCTCCAAAGAAAACGCAGACTTGGATTCAGCCTGCAATGATATGGGCTCGATTCCATCATGTCAACGACCCTAACTCTTTGCCGTCACACGAGTTGCAGCTCTGCTTCGCAACTCGTCCGGCCGTGGTAGATTCCCCGGTGTGACGGCTGTGCCGGCGTGCCGGAACGGCTGACGCCGTTCCGCGCCACGCTATCTCATTGGTTGGACTGCAGGGAGGCCGTTATGGTTCGCGACGACACGCTCGTCATCGTGCTCGCGGGCGGCGCGGGTGAACGCCTCAGCCCGCTCACCCGAGAGCGCGCCAAACCCGCCGTCTATTTCGGCGGTCCCTACCGGATCATCGACTTCGTGCTCTCGAACTCGGTGAACTCCGGCCTGCGCCGCATCTTCATCGCCACGCAGTACAAGTCGCTGTCGCTCAACCGGCACATTCGTATGGGCTGGAACATCGTGTCGGAGGAGCTGGGCGAGTTCATCGAGATCCTGCCGCCGCAGAAGCGCGTGGGCGAGCACTGGTACCTCGGCACGGCCGACGCCGTCTACCAGAACATGTACTCGATCGAGCGCGAAGCCCCGCGCCACGTCGTGGTCCTGGCCGGTGACCACGTCTACAAGATGGACTACCGGCGCATGCTGCGCGCCCACGAGGAAGCCGGCGCGGCGGTCACCCTCGCCACCATCGAAGTGCCGATCGAAGAGGGCAACCGCTTCGGCATCGTGGCGGTCGACGCGCGCAATCAAGTAGTCGGCTTCCAGGAGAAGCCGAAGGCGCCCACGGCGATGCCCGGCCAGCCGCATCTGGCGCTGGCCTCGATGGGCGTCTACGTGTTCGACATGGCGGTGTTGTCAAAGGCGCTGGAACTCGACGCCGCCGATCCGGCCAGTCATCACGACTTCGGCAAGAACATCATTCCGGCGCTGATCCCCGACGGCAAGGTCTTCGCCTACGCGTTTTACGACGAGAACAAGAAGGCCGCGAAGTACTGGCGCGACATCGGCACGCTCGACGCCTACTACGAAGCCAATATGGACCTGTGCCACGTCAACCCCGAGTTCAACCTCTACGATCCGGAGTGGCCGATGCGAACACACCAGCCGCAGGCGCCGCCGGCCAAGTTCGTGTTCGCCGACGGTGGCCGCACCGGCACGGCGCTCGACTCGGTCATCTCGCCGGGCTGCATCGTGTCGGGCAGCCGTGTGAAGGGCAGCATCCTGTGCCCGAACGTGCGCGTGCACAGCTTTGCCACCGTCGATGACTCGATCCTCATGCCCGGCGTGCAGGTGGGCCGTCACGCCCGCATCCGCAACGCCATCATCGACCGCGATGTACTGGTGCCGCGCGGCGCCGTGATCGGCTACGACGAGGCCTCGGATCGCGCTCGCCATACGGTGACCGATCGCGGCATCGTGGTGGTGACGGTGGACGAGGAACCATGTGTGGCCCCGATCGATGCCGAGGCGCTGGCCTACGAGCAGGGCGTGGACCAGGAGTGATGCACCGCGCCGCGCGAGTGCCAGCGCAGCTTTTTCCTGCGATACTGAATCGACCGACTTCATGCGGGCCGTTCTGAGGTCCGGGCCAGGAGCGCTGCTGTGCACATCGTCGACATCCGGGGACGGGAAATTCTCGACTCACGCGGCAACCCCACCGTCGAAGTAGACGTGTTCCTGGCCGACGGTGAGCGCGGCCGCGCCGCCGTGCCGTCCGGCGCTTCCACTGGCGAACGCGAGGCCCTCGAGTTGCGCGATGGTGACCAGACGCGCTTCCTCGGCAAGGGTGTCACCAAGGCCGTCGGGCACGTGAATGGGGAGATCCGTGCGGCCCTCGTCAACCGCGACTGGGAGCAGCGCAGCCTCGACGACGCGATCATCGCCCTCGACGGCACGGCCACGAAAAGCCGGCTCGGCGCCAACGCCCTGCTCGGCGTGTCGATGGCAACGCTCAAGGCCGGCGCCGAGCACGTCGGCCTGCCGCTCTACGCCCACATCGCCGCCACCGCCGGCCTTACCGGTGGCTATCGCCTGCCGGTGCCGATGATGAACATCCTCAACGGCGGCGCGCACGCCGACACCAACGTCGACTTCCAGGAGTTCATGGTGATGCCGATCGGCTTCCCGTCGTTCCGGGAAGCGCTGCGGGCCGGCACCGAGATCTTCCACGCGCTGCGCTCGATCCTGAAGGGCCGCGGCCTGGCCACTGGCGTGGGCGACGAAGGCGGCTTCGCGCCCAATCTGAAGAGCAACAAGGACGCGCTCGACGCGGTCATGGAAGCGATCGCCACGGCCGGCTTCAAGGCCGGCGGCAACGTCTTCATCGCGGTCGACTGCGCGGCCAGCGAGTTCGGCACCGCCGCCGGCAACTACGAGTTCCACAAGTCGGGCGAGCCGGGCCGCGACTCCGAAGGCATGGTGGCCCTCTACACCGACTGGTGCCGGCAGTATCCGATCCTCTCGATCGAAGACGGCTGCGCCGAAGGCGACTGGCGCGGCTGGAAGCTGCTCACCGACGCGCTCGGCGCGAAGGTGCAGCTTGTGGGCGACGACGTGTTCGTCACCAATCCCGAGATCCTCGCCCGTGGCATCAGGGAAGGCATCGCCAACGCGTTGCTCGTGAAGCTGAACCAGATCGGCACCGTGAGCGAGACGCTCGACGCCATCGCCATGGCGTCCAAGGCCGGCTATCGGAGCGTCATCTCGCATCGTTCTGGCGAAACCGAAGACACGACCATCGCCGACCTCGCAGTGGGCACGTCGGCCGGACAGATCAAGACCGGCTCGGCGTCGCGCAGCGATCGCATCGCCAAGTACAACCAGCTGTTGCGCATCGAAGAGGCCCTGGGCAGCGGCGCCGCCTACGCCGGGCGGGCCGCGATCGCCCAGCTCGACTAGCCATGCCTACTGTGGTCCTGCTCCGTCACGGCGAATCCGACTGGAACCGGCAGAACCGGTTCACCGGCTGGGTGGATGTCGATCTGAGCGAGAAGGGTCTCGAGGAAGCGCGCGCCGCCGGGCAGCTGCTCGCGGCGCACGG
>JBDTWC010000532.1:0-3144 GCA_040006875.1 Acidobacteriota bacterium
GTCCACGGCGAAGCCTTCCGCCGTCAAGAGGCGCGAGAGCGCATCGGTGAACGCGAGCGAGTCGTCGACGATGAGCACGCGGCGATTGTCGTGGTCCTGCATCGCGTCCTCAGTGCCGGGCCAGGTCGCGGAGCAGACGGGTCTCCTTCGCCACGACCCGGTTCTTGCCCTGGCGCTTGGCGGTGTACTGCGCCTCGTCGGCACGCTCGAACAGGCTCGCCGGCGTGTCGCCGGCCGAGTATTCGGCCAAGCCGCAGCTCAGAGTCGGCACGGTTCCAGGCCGCTCTTCGCCTGAGCTGTCGGGCTTGCTGATGCGCGCCAGCACGCTGGCGATGCGCTGCTCGGCCTGGCGCATGGTCAAGTCGGCCGCGAGCACCGCGAACTCGTCGCCGCCAACCCGCGCCACCAGGTCATCGGCGCGGAACGACTGCATCAGCAGCTTGGCCACGTAGCGCAGCACGTCGTCGCCGGCAGCATGGCCGAGGCTGTCGTTGATGTGCTTGAAGTCGTCGACGTCGAGAATCGCCAGCACGAAGTTGGGCCGCGACAGCGTGATCCAGCGCTCGCACGTCTCGTCGAAGCCGCGCCGGTTAGCGATGCCGGTGAGCGGGTCGGTGGCCGCTTCGCCCTTGACGACCGAGAGATCCCGTTCCAGGGCAGCCACCCGCTGGCTGAGAGTCTTGGCCGTTTCCTCCCACGCACGGCGGCGCTTAGCCGCCACTTGCTTGAGGGCCAGCACTTCGGCCATCAGGCGCGCCTTGATCTGCTGGGGATTGGTGAGCAGGCCGATGGCCTCGAAGCGCTCGGTCGACTTGGTGATGCTGGTGTGCATCGTCGACATCTCGGCGCCAATCGTCGAGACGACCTCACGCAGCGCCTCGACCACCGCCATCGAGTCCTGCATGCGCTGGGCGCGCAGGTGCTGCAGTTGCTCGAGCAGCAGGCGTCCTTCGCTCAGGCAGCCCTTGGTCAACTCTTCGATCTCGGCCGGCGGCACCCCGCTTTCGAGGGCGGATCGGCACGCCTCGAGACGCTCGGCCAGCGGACGCCACGCGACTTCTTCGTCGTTGGCCAGGAAATCCCGCAGCAGCGCCAGGACGTCGTTGAGCAAGGCGGCGATGGCCACCTGGTCGCCTTCCCGGGCTCGTTGCCGGATGTCGAGACTGATCACCGCGTTGTTTGCCATGTCGCTCTCGCTGACCAGAATCCGCTCACGCGGTTCTGGGCTCTACGAGGCCTCCAAGGGATGAATCGGCTCGTCCGTAGCGCTCTTGAGCGCCAGCGCTGCAAGCGGCGCGCCGGCCGCTCGCTTGAGGCCGTTGGCGCCGGGCGTGGCCTGCAGCAGCGTGCGCACAGCCTCCGCCACCTGATCGGCCGCGAGCGGCCGGGCCACGACCGCCACGCGATGGCCGCCGTCGGCGCGCGACAGCGCGCGGCTCACCGTTTCCGACGTGCCCAGCACGCGCAGCAACGGATAGCCGGCCAGCCACCGGGCTGCGTCGTGCGGGCCTTCGACCGGGATGTGATCGGTCAGCAGCACGTCGATCGACTGTTGCTCCAGCACTGCCGCGGCTTCCTCGGCGGTGGTCGCCGTGGCGACCCGATATCCGTGGCCCTTGAGCACGGTCTGCAGAAGGCGCTGCAGCGTCGGGTCCTTTTCGATCAGCAGGAGCGACGCGGTCGCCGCCGCCGGCGCCAGGGTGACGCGCGGGCGCAGCACGGTCACGCCGTCCGACGGCAACAGCACCGCCACCGAGGCCACGCGCACGCCGTCGGTGTCGAAGAGCACGCGGCCACCGGCCTGGCGGAGCGCGTCGAGGCCCGACGGGCCCTGCGGGTCGGTGGCACGCCGCGAGGGCTGCACCGGCGTGGCGACGCCCGCGGTCAGGTAGGTCACTTCGACCCGCACGTAGCGGCCCGGGCGCAGCGCCGCGGTCACGGCCGGCCGGCGCTGGCCGATCTCCACGTTCATGGTGCGAAACGTCAGGGTGCCGCCATGCGGCATGGCGTTGATGGCGTCGGCGGCAATGGCCGCCAGCGCATACTCGACCACCGCGCGATCGATGGCCACGGTCCACGGATGCGGGGCCGGCTGCACCGCCACCGCCAGGCGATGACCGAAGGTGCGGCGCAGGTCGGCCTGCACGGCCGAGAGCAGCGAGTCGATGTCGACGCCGCGCGCGGCGGCATCGGGCGCGCGGCCAAGTGCGCGCACGCGGGCGGCGACTTGCGCGGCCGCCACGACCGCGCGCTGAATCGCGTCCACCGACGAGCCATCCACCGGCGCCCCGGGAGGCGTGGTGAGCAGGCACTCGGAGTGGCCGCTGATGATGGCCAGGAGGTTATTCAGCTCGTGCGCCAGCTGGCCGGCTTGGTCGCGGCCGGCACGCGGACGCACCGGTTCGTCGACCGCCGCCGCCCAGGCTCGCACCGGCTTGATCGAGACCCGCACCGAGGTCAGCGCGCGCGGCTCATCGAACGACGCCACCAGATCGACGACCGCCGGCAAGGCCGCGCCATCGAGGCGCATCAGGTCGGCGTCCCAGCGCTCGAGGCGACCGGTCACGGCTGCAGCACTCAATGCCTCGGCCAGACGTTCGGCATCGCGGCAGAAGAGGCTCAGGTGCACGCCGCGGGCTTCGCTCTCGTCAGCGAGACCGAGCAACCGGGCCGCCGCCGGGCCGCACTCGACGATGCGCCCATCGGGCGACACCACCAGCTCGACGAGGGTGTCCGCAGGCGCCGGCAGTGACACGGGAGACGTCGTGCGGTTCGCACTCGCGACGACGGAGGTCTGGGCAGCGGTCATCGGCACCTCGCCGGGAACATGTTCGAAGAGACGCGAGGAGCGCGATGTCGCGTCACTGCGCGCGACTGCGCGGCGGCGACGGCTGCTCCCCGCAGGAAATCGGCAGCGGCGGCATGGCCTTTAATGCGCGCGGGCCGACACGCCCACCGCGTCCTTGACCGGCTGAGCGGTCACCCCTGACGGCGCAGAGGCGTCCGGGGAGGGCGTGGCGCCGCTCACCGTATCGGTGCGGACCGACTCCTCGAGGTGCGCCTGCGAGTGGCTACGCACGACGATCGACACGCGCCGATTGCGCGAGTCCATCGGCGCCTCGGGCAGCCGTAGCTGCGTCGCGG